>MUGD01000095.1 GCA_002900555.1 Thermoplasmata archaeon M9B2D
AATGCAACAGCACACATTTAAGTAAAGACTACGCACGCGCAGAGCTTGTCTGCGCAGATTGTGGTCTTGTTATCGACCAAGATTTCATCGACCATGGTCCAGAATGGAGAGCGTTCGATAGTGACCAACGAGAAAAACGGGCACGTGTCGGTGCACCAATGACGTATACCATTCACGACAAAGGTCTTAGCACCATGATCGGCTGGAAAAACAGGGACTCCTATGGGAAATCCATTCCTACCAGAAACAGAGCACAGCTCTACCGTCTGCGAAAATGGCAACGACGGATACGAATCAGTGACGCAACCGAACGGAACTTAGCGTTCGCGCTCTCAGAGCTCGACCGTATGGCTTCTGGCATGGGATTGCCAAGGACTGTACGAGAAACCGCTGCAATGGTCTACCGAAAAGCGGTCCTGAAAAACCTGATCCGTGGACGCAGCATCGAGGGGGTTTCCGCATCCGCACTCTATGCCGCCTGCCGCCAATGTAACGTACCAAGAACCCTAGATGAAATCGCAGCATCCTCCCGAGTATCCCGAAAGGAAATCGGACGAACCTACCGGTTCATCGCCAGGGAACTCGGCTTGAAACTGATGCCAACCTCCCCACAGGATTACATCTCACGGTTCTGCAGTGAGCTAAAATTAAGCGGCGATGTACAAGCCAAAGCCATCGAAATTTTAAAAGACGCTGCTGATAAGGAACTGACCAGCGGTCGAGGCCCGACAGGCGTAGCAGCCGCATCAATCTATATCTCTTCGATCCTCTGTGGCGAGCGACGAACCCAACGAGAAGTTGCAGATGTCGCTGGCGTGACGGAAGTAACCATCAGAAACCGATACAAGGAACTCGCTGAACGACTCGACATCGACATCATCCTGTAAACACCTATGACTCGTTGGTACACCGAAAAAAAGAAAGAGCATTTTTATAAAGAGGCAAAACGCGTCGGCTACCGCGCCCGTTCCGCATTCAAACTCCAACAAATCCAACGTCGATTCCATCTTATACCAAAGGGCAGCGTCGTCATCGATCTTGGCGCCGCCCCAGGAGGATGGAGCCAAGTGGCAAAAGAACTTGTCGGAGAACACGGGCTTGTCATCGGAGCAGACCTCTCAGCCATACAACCATTACAGAACATCGTGTTCCTCCAGGGTGATATCACAAAAGCTGAGACCATCCAACAAATCAAGGATGTGCTGAAGGGAAGAAAAGCAGACGTGGTGTTATCAGACATGTCGCCGGATATCTCCGGAAACTATACTGTTGACCAAGCACGCAGCGCATGGCTATGCGAAAATGCCTTACGCACTGCCGCTCAGCTTCTCCGACCAGGCGGTCATTTCCTCTGCAAAATCTTCGAAGGAGAGGATACAAAATCATTTATAGAAACGATCAGGCAACAATTTGTGGTTGTGAAAACTTTCTCTCCTCAAGCCTCCCGTAAAAGCAGCTCTGAGGTCTATATCGTAGCAAAATCGTTTAAAAAACTTTATAAAGAAGCCAACATATCCTTTGGATAGGCTGATACAAGAGTATATTATATAGGAGTCGATATCAGTTAAGTTTTACACAATGGTAGAAACAATGGCTGACCAATCACTTGCCCTTGAAGTGTTTCTGAAACATACCCACGAGGATATAGAGAAAAAAATAGCAGAACTTATCAGCGACCAGCACATTTTGATGATCTTAAAGGAGGGAAAACGGCTCCGACCGCTGCTTGGTGCAATCTCCTTTAAGGTCTGCACCGGGGGTAAGGAAACATCCGACCTCTATCAGCAATTTTTAGAGGGAGCGGTCGCCATAGAGCTTGCCCATGGCGCATCCCTTGTTCACGATGATATCATCGATGGTGACCTGACCAGAAGGGGCGAACCTGCATTCTATATAAAAACAGGCGTCGACAACGCGATTCTGATAGGACACAAGATGCTAGTAATGGGATTTAACCTTGCATTATCCCATGGGGAGAAGATCGCGAAACTGTATGTGCGTGCATGGAGCGGAACCCTTGATGGGCAACTGAATGAAATCAATTTCAACAGCAAAGACCTTCAGGATGCCAACATCACTGCAGATTCAAAGTTCTTCCAGGTGTACAGCAGGATTATTGATCTGAAGACCGCGACGTTGTTTTCTGCAGCATGTAAGGCTGCTGCGTATTGGGCTAATGCATCAGATGATGTCGCAAACCTCCTTGCGGAATACGGCAGAGAGGTTGGCTTTGCCTATCAGCTAGCCGATGATCTGGTCGATCTTGAAAAAGGTGAGATGATCGACAGCGTGGTCATCCCGCTGCTGACACGGCTTGAGAAGCGGACCGCAAAAAACGGAAATGTAAAACCCCGGTCGATACGCAAGAAGATCGAGAAGAGATCCCCTGATATTAAAAAACTATACCTTGAGGAAATCTCAAAGCATGTCAATAAGGCGCAACAGCTGTGCAAATCACCTCTTCTTCCTGATAATCAGTTTAAGAAATTTTTACTTGATGCCCCGTTCTATAGCATCAACAAGATGCTTAAAGAAATCTTCATCACCATCTGATGGGCTTTAGCGCGTCAGATAAATCGCTGCGTGGTCTTTCTCAAAGGGTGCAAGCTCGATAGTCCTTCTGATGGTACCTCCCTGTTTTTTCAGAGAGCTGCATACGAGTTCATATGCTTGTTTTGGTCTCAGTGCGACATCGATGCTTCGTGCCTTTACCATGATAAGGCCACTACCGTTGGCTTTGAGATACGTCTTCATGTTGCGGATGAAGATGTCAGCTTGGTTGCGCTGGGAGATGTCCTGGTAGATAAGATCGACAGGGGGGACGATGTGTTGGTAGCGTTCCGGGTGATTTGCATCCGAAACAATAGGGATGATATTGAGGCGTTTTTCACACACGTGTACCAGTTTTATGGCTGCAATCGGTGATGATTCAACTGCGTATATAGTACCGTTTATAAGGATGTCAGAGAGATGGCTGACCGTTGTCCCTGTCGCTGCGCCAAGATACAGAATCTGTGCATCAGGGGGTACATTTAGGGGAAGTCCTTTCAGCAGTGCTGCAGCAAGTTTGCTGCGGAATGGATTCCAGGACCGGTATTCGGCACCATCTTCCATGATGAGCTGTTCATTATACACCCTGGTTCCTTTGCACGACGTGGGATTTTGCGTAAAGAGTTTGTCGTTTTTTTTATAAATCCCTGGGTGTTCTGTTGGTTGCATACACATCCGTTATCCTATGGCGTTGATAAATAGTTTTGTCGAAATCTTTAACAGACGTTACTCTGAATTTCCTCGGTACATCAAACGGTTGGTCTATTGTTTTTGAGCGATGATTCGACCTCTGCCTACCTTTGATTCATCAGCAGCCTGCACCCATTGTGCTAATCCATTGTCTGCTACCTCGAATAATTCTTTCCCGTATTGAGCGATGATCCTCTCTTTTAACGTGGTTCGTAACAGGTCTTGATAGATATGGCAATGGACCGTGAAGTCATCACTGACGTCTTCTGCCTCAAGAACAGTAAACCCAAGTTCCTGCAGTACATGGATGTATCCTTCTAATGTTTCCATGTAGGGGAATGCCATAAAACTGTTCAAATCAATCCATTCGCCTTCCAGCATCGTTCCTACCTGCAACCAGTCGGTAAACGCGATGATCCCCTGTGGCTTGAGGACTCGTTTTACCTCTTGTAATAAGCGGTTTTTATCGGTCACATAACACCATGCATCTTGTCCGATGACCACATCAAAGGTTCCTGATTTGAACGGCATATCAAGCGCGTTGCCAAGTTTATAGGTGATTACATGGGAAAGTCCTTGTTGCTCTGTCCGTTTCATCGCCTCGTCAATCATCTTTTGTGTCGCGTCCAAGCCGGTGATGGTACAGCCGTAGGTCCTTGCAAGATACCTGGCTGGGCCACCAAGCGCAGAGCACACGTCAAGAACCGTTGAATCCTTCGTTAGGTGCGCTTTTTTTGCGAGAATGTCTGTCTCTTTTTCACCGCCAACGTGTATCTGGTCGCCCATGAGCATCTCCCAAAGTACTCCGACGGGTCCTGAATACACGTCTGCTACATCCGCAATGGTGAAATCCAGTCTTTTACCTTTTTTTATTGTCATGATTCTTCCTCTTGATCAGTTTTTTCTGTTTCTAAAGCATTTCGGATCTGTTCCACAGCTGTCCCCCCGATCGTAAAACGCTGCTGCCCTGCATCCCCAACAGACCGTGTTGTTCTCACACTTTGAACAATACCCTGGGAGGTTCTCTGGTCTACGTAGGTGGACCCATAGCAGTTCATCCCGATGCTTCTCTACGATTTCCTCAAGTGAGGTTTCATGGATGTTGCCGACGCTTTTTCTGATGACTGAACAGGGTGTAACATCCCCATTGACGGTTACGCAGATCATGTTCCCGCAATAGTATTTATTCGTATCCATGGAGCTAAATGAGTACAGGGACATAGGGTAATTAATGCGGTCGCGGATTTCGCATGCTTTTGTTATTTCCTCCACGGTTGGTACCCATTCCGTATGATCGGTCGCAAGCCCTGTTACGCACATTTGGGTTAAACAGGTTCGCATCCCCCATGTTTCATAAAAATACTGGATTGTATGCTGTATATCTTGAAAAACAGGTTTTGTGAACGTGATGCAGTTAATCATCTCGTCTGGATCTTTCCCATAATTGCGTACGTTTTCAATTCCTTTTAGTATCGCTTGAATCTGCCGATGCGGGTTTCCCTTATGAAGCGTTTGATAGATCCGTTCATCCAACGTATCAAGATGCACAGCAATGAATCCGCCTGTTGATACCTCGACTGCTTTCCGAGCAACCTCCCTGTTTTCCAAGGGGATTCCACTCGTCCAAATGTTGTTTTTCAACCCTCGTTTTTCTGTTTCTTTCATCAACGGATACCAATCGCTTCGTACAAGAGGGTCCCCTCCAAGCCAGTCGATTGCCCGGACTTGTAATTTCACTGCAGAGTCAAGTATTGCTGTGATATCCTTTTTTGAGAGTTCTTGAACTGGTGGATTTTCTAAGGAGGCGTAGCAGTAAAGACACCCTTGAGGGCAGGAGAGGTTTGATTCTATCTGAATAGAAAACACTTTGTTTTCTTTGAAATACCGTATCTCTTCTTGGTAATCAGGATGTAATCCCCCTTTTGTGGAGACCGTGTCACGTTTCAGGATATGCCCCCCCGTTTTCCATAATGATTATAGGAGGAAATACATACCATATAATAACGTTTCCTGTGTAAGTTTTTGTTTATGGGCATATCAGATGGGACTTCTGTCCTAGTTTAACACAGGTTTTTTTTGGAATGTTCTTGTCGAAATAATTAACTAGGGTTTGTGAGATACAGACGGGGGCCAAGAAGGGTATGGTGCTACGATCTCCGTTATATGACATCCAGGTCAAGCTTGGTGCGACGTTTACTCAGTTTGCCGGCTTTGAGATGCCGATTCAGTACAGCTCGATCCGAGATGAGCATGTCGCGGTTCGAAGGAAGGTCGGCTTGTTTGACGTCAGCCATATGAGCAATCTGTGGATCACCGGTCCTGATGCCGAAAAACTCATTAGTCTCACCACTGTGGAGGATGCATCCCGGATAGAGGATGGCAAAAGCCAGTACACCGAGATCTTACGGGAAGACGGGACCATTATCGATGATACGATTTTCATGCATCTTGGTGAGCGATACATGATGATTCCCAATGCAGGGATGAACCAGATCGTCACCACATGGCTTACGCAGCAGGCGAAGAACCATCATCTGACGGTGAAGGTGGAGGATGTCTCACGACAGTTCGTGATCCTTGCGATCCAGGGTCCACAGGCAAAGGAGACGGTACAAAAAATAACAGAGACGGACCTTGGGGCTGTCAAGTTCTTCGGCTGCCAGACTGTGAAGATCGCTGGCGTCGAATGCATTCTTTCCTATACCGGGTACACCGGCGAGCATGGCTTTGAGCTGCAGATCACCCCGGCAAACAAGGCAGCAGCGGTGTTCGACGCGATTCTTACCGCAGGAAAGGAATTCGGCATCCAACCGATCGGTCTTGGTGCACGAGACACGCTACGCCTGGAGAAAGCATTTATGCTTGCGGGCAACGAGTTCGAAGGCGGACGGACACCGTTGGAAGCGACCCTGGGATGGACGATCTTCTGGGACCATGAGTTCATCGGAAAAGACGCGTTACTTACGCAGAAGCAACAAGGGACGTTCCAGCGGATGACCTGCCTGGAATGTGTCGAGAAAGGCATCCCGCGTCACAACTGTGAGATCCAGACGGATGGCAAATCAGTCGGCATCGTCACAAGCGGGACGTTGTCACCATGTCTGAACACAGGCATCGCCATGGGGTACGTCGCACCCGATAAAAGAGAGGTAGGGAGCCTTCTGGACATCATGGTTCGGGAAAAACCAGTGAAGGCCAAGGTCATCAAACCACCATTTGTCCCCAAGGACTGGGCATCTAAACAACAAGCGACCCTGGTGTAACATACCTTCCTTTGAGATACTTTTTCGTCACTTCATCCTTTTTTTCATATGAGAAAAGATTTAAAACAACCAGAAAAATACCTCACTTGATTGCTATGGAACATGAGGTACGAGATGGTTTAAAATACACAAAGACGCACGAATGGGTAAAACTTGAAGGAACCAAAGCAAAAATCGGGATAACCGATCACGCGCAGCACGAACTGACCGACATTGTCTTTGTCGAGCTACCAACCGTGGGAAAAGAAATCAATAAAGGAGAAGAACTCTGCGTCGTTGAATCAGTCAAATCGGTCTCAGAGGTATACGCGCCAGTCGGCGGCACGATAACGGCAGTAAACACCACGCTTGATGATTCCCCGGAACGTATCAACAGCAGCCCCTACGACGATGGCTGGCTTGTCGAAATCGAACTAAAGGACATCGCAGAAGTAGGCATGCTACTGGACGCAGCAGCATATAAGAAACTCTAAGGCTCCTTCAAAGACGATTGTTCGAATAAACCAGAATACTCTTTTTCTGTTCCATACACACCCGCTAATCGAAACAATTTTTTATGCTGCCCGGAGAACATTCTTCGCGGGAAATATATTTAAATAGTTGACAGATAAGTTATACTACCAAACTGGTGGTGATGGGATGAAGGATGACCCGATAGAACATGTACTTGACGATTTAATGCGACTTGATGATATCCTTGCCTGCATGGTCGCACGGCGGAACATGATCAGCGTGATGCCATCAGGTGAAGGGTTCAAACCAGAGGTAAACCAGATCTGGGACGTCATCAAACGAGCAATGGATGACGTGTTTACCGTGATTCGCGAATATTCCGGC
>MUGD01000345.1 GCA_002900555.1 Thermoplasmata archaeon M9B2D
TTATGCTAAGAAGTATCCCAGAAACGCCTAATAGTAGATGGTACGAAGATACAAATACTTCGATGACGCAGAGGCATATTGACAGGTAAGAGGCGATATGCGTGGCCGGACTAACAAAAGGAATGATAGCAGATGTTCACAGGAAGAAGGAGATACGACTTCCAGCTGATTTCTTCCAGAATGAAGCCTTAGAAGGCTTAAAGGCCGCTATGGTGATCTACTTCGAGAGATCTGGTGAGATTAGAGGGTTAGATTAGAGGTTGAGAAAGTCAATCCCGCTCTGATGCAAACAATGACTCAGCTATTCAAACATCATGATCTAAAGGTTCTATTCACGACTGGCTTCTGTTTTGAGGAAAATCGATGCATCTACGAGGTGTACTTCTCTGCAGATGACATCAGAACTAAAGAGCCAGATATTAGACGTACAATAAATAGCATTCCTGGGCTCTATGAAAGCGAGTTTGAGATTCTCGAGATTGGTCAAGAGTGGTAACAGCCACTACCTGGAGCAATCAGTTAATTCCTGATGCAGGAATTACTTGACAATCTGTAAAGCAACATTCTCTTTCACATTGGTTTCGACAGCTCTGATTTTCACTTTCAGTAGCGACTCAAGATAGCCTCGTATGAAAGGTGCGGGGTAGAATGGACTGCTGATGACGATTAGACCCTGTTCATTGATAGATATTGTTCATTGATAGATATGGAACCCCATCCATTATCCTGAAGTAAGTTCAGAACCAAACCTCGACTAGCGACTTTTTCCGGAGCTTCACCATATATCAACCGTACAACATCTGCAAATGCTGATTGACCACCTGCTGTTACGCCTAGGTCATACTGATCTGAAGGAGTTAGTTTAGAGAAGAACAGAGAAGACATTGCTTCAGATTCAAACACTGCTCTTGAGGTGTTGACATATATGCCTCGCTCATTCCATTTGTGTACAGTAAAATCAAGAAACCATCGAACAGAATCCTCAATCATTTGAGCTCGAGATCGACCAGCCCGCTCCTTGACTAAATCATCGATATGATTCACGAGTGACTGAGTCATCGTGACACTGATGATTTTCTTCTTCAGCAGCTCATTAATTTCATCGAGCCTAGCTTTATCGCTTTTCGCAAGCTGTGCGCCATCATCCTTATCCTTTCGAAGTTTCTTTAACTTGGACTCTAGCTCAGCTTTTTCTCTCATTAATAGCGATTCCTCGAATCGTAGAGACAATGATTCAGAGACCTCCAAATATTATATTATTAGTACAATCTATCAACCCTAATAGAGTGTATTCGAATTTACTAGACTAAATGCAAACCTACTATATGAATGCTTTGGGGCATCCTCAAACTTCTAATTCAGTCTATATAACTGGACGTCAATCAGGGAAAGCTTATTGCTGAAAATGATTAGCACTAGTAGAAGACTAATGACATACTGTGAACTCTGGCTTGAATCAGTGAAGGGGATGTCCTGCTTTCGCGTTGCACTTTTAGCGCCTGATGAATTCGAAATTCCTGAAGGATTCACTATTGCTGCTGTTCAGATTGATTCTGAAAAGAAGCTATATCTCTCAGAGCCAATAGATGGAATCAAAGCTGCAAAGAAATCCATCGAAGCAGCTGCACAATACTACAGCGACCGCGATTTGAAATTTCTATTCTTCAGAGAGATAAGGAAATCTACTATTTAATGATAAAAAAAGAGAGGAAAGAGGGGAATAATCCCCTCTATATCTTACGGCCAAGCTACTAGCCCGAGTAATGCGGGATTGAGTATAACAATCACACCTACTGCAATAGCTGCTAGGCCAACAAGAACACTTACGGGCACTGAGGCAAATACCTTGCCTATCAGTTGGATGAGTTTGATAAGCAGTCCACCTAAAACATATGCAACACAAAAGATGATGAAACCGATGACCAACAGTCCTTTACCAGATGTAAGCCATGCGATATATTCACCAATCACAGGTGTTGATACATAGGGTATTAGGAATCCGTATATTGTGGCGGCTCCAAATGCTGCAACAGCCAGAGCAAAGACTAGGGCGAGCGGGAATTTTGAGAGCACTCTCATGACGAGTGAGAATCCCATCAGAATCAATACACCAGCCACAATAGTCGCTCCTGGTTGCACATGCCAAACTACATATCCAACAAAAATATCCAAGATACCAACAAAGAAGCCGATGTAAGTTCCAATCTTAACAAGGAAGTCAAAAATCGAGCCCAATAATGGTATTGGATCGGTGATGTTCTCTAACAGCCAGATGGCTAATAGACCTCCTGAAAGTATGAGTACCCA
>MUGD01000096.1 GCA_002900555.1 Thermoplasmata archaeon M9B2D
GAGAACATTTTAAGCTTTAAATAAACTTTTTCCATTTCTTCATCATCATCGATGCCTTTTATGGTAACCCTTTTAATAAAGAGCGGCTCATTCTCTTTAATATACAGATGAACCACAATTTCCCTCTCGGCTTCATTAAATTCAAGAATAAAATCTATTTTAATATCAACAAATCCTATTTCAACTAAGGACTCTTTAAGCGTTTCGATGTAAAGTTGCATTTTTGCTTCATCAAAGTATTGGCCTTCTTTTAGTGGGAAATATTGCTTTATCTCCCGATCCTCTAACAATCTGTTGCCATGAACACTTATTTTTTTTACTCTGTATTTCTCACGTACTTCAACAATAAGATTTGAGCTATCCAGATCATCCCTACTAACAATGATATCTCTGAAACGCATGCTTAAAAAAGCTCTCTTGATCCCACTTCTCACATCGGCATCCGTGATTTCAGCAGCTTCTCTGAATCCCATAAGATTGAGCAGTTCTGTCTCGCTCATACAGGTAAGTCCCCGTACTTCTATATGCCGGATAATATTGTCCGCAGATACGGCAAGGGCTCCCGGGACAAAAAAGATCAATGTTAGAAATATCATTGCAATTGTCCTGACAAGCGATAAACAATACATGCTACTTGAACTCGAACCTGAACTTGATATCTCCGCCAATCGATCCTTTTTCATCCCTTACCCCGACGAGCGCGATGTTCCTGTCTACCTGATATTCTATTTTTACAACATCTTCCTGATCTGATCCTATTGATGAAGAATAGGTAAGAAAAAGCTTGTCACTGATCAGTCTTTTCGATATCGTTACTCTTGGACCCAGTTCACCTGTATCCTCCTCAAGATAGGGTTCGATCTGAAACCTGTCAAACCCCGTGATCGACGTCAACCTTTCCTCGAGCACATCCTGATACTCCCCAGTCAGAAAGGAGGTAGCTTCTGCCGCTCCTATTCCTCCTTCAATACCTTTCTCCAGCTTTCCACCAACTTCTCCAACTGTGAGTAGCGAAAGAATATCTGTTTCATCAAGAGGAGGATCGGATACAAGCGATAGATCGAAATGATTGAATTGTCCTTCTATGCTGATCCTTATGTGATATCCTTTTACAGCGGTTTCCGCGGAAATATCAAAATAGGGGTTCATTTTTTCAGGATCAATGAAATCCGCGCTTGCATGTATAATTTCAAACTCGTTATTTCTGAAATAAACTTCGCCTGAATCCGTCTCGACTCTTCCGAACAACAGAGGCTTCGAGATCGTACCTTTCAACAGAAGATCAACTTTGAGTGATGTCTTTGCCATATTGTTGTCAACAAGGATATCTTTATCTCCGCTTATTTTCACATTTAGCTCGGTTTCAAGAAAAGGGTTTGTAACTCCTCTTGGCTTTTCGCCGATCTTAGATTTCAGCAGTTGTGTTTTCCAATCTACACGACGCGTATATCTTGCCTGTATGATGTTTACTTGTCCAACAAGACTGTAATGCTCTCCGTCTCCCCGGTATATAACATTCCCATCGAGATTTACTGCAAATCCCTTAACAAACTTAAACGTTACATCTTTCAGAGCAGCGTCAAGATACAGCTTATGGATACGCATCTTCTGGAAAGAGGCGGATCCCCTGAGGCTTATGTCTCCTCCCCCAATTCTTCCTTGCATCGAATCAATTACGACCATGTTATCGTCAATATAGATATAGCTGGCTATATCATAAATTCTGTATGGAAAATCCTTTATACCAAGGGAGCCGTTGCTTACTGTGATGCTACCGTTAATAACCGGATCATCCCACTTCCCTTTTACAAGTATCACCATTTCTCCATTGCCTTTAACACTATCAATCGACTTAAACATGGTCTGCAGAGGGCTGAGAGATGATTCACCATAGATCCTCAGCTCCAGTTCTTTAGAAGGTACGATATAGCCTTCAATGCCAAATGATGTATTACCGCTTCTCAAGCGCAGGTTATCAAATATTATCTTTTGGTCAATCAAACTGACACCAATAACGCCTTCGTTCGAAAAATTGAAGCCGTACATACTTATGTTCATAAGATTAAGGAGAAGAGATCCACTTACCCTGTCCCTATGCCCTTTTACGTGCAATCCTCCCTCGATGCTCATTAACAGGTCTTCGGGGATATCCTTTAGCACATATGCAGGAAGAAAATCGTACATGCCTTTATTGAATATTGCGTCTACCCACCAGTCATGTTCACCGTACATGTCATACTTTCCCTTGAAAGCGCTTTTGCCGTCAAAAAGGAACCCTTCAAGCTCAATTTTGCCATCCTTCAGCTTAAATTGCGATTCACCATAACCCATAGGAACTTTCCTTGTTTCGATATCCTTGAGCTGCACTACGCCCATAAGAGAAGGTTTGTCAAGGGTTCCTTGTCCTTTCAGCTCTATCACTATAACACCCTGATCAATATTCTCTATAAAGGGAAGGTCGTACGGATAAATATGGATGTCTCTTGATTCAATCTGATAACTCCCATCCATGCTCATAGCGAGATCAATCCGAAATACAGAATTCCCTTTTGAAACGGTGAGATTATTGAAACGAAAATTATCATGAGAGAATTCAATAATGGTCTCTACTGTATCTGCCCCGTAATTCATAACCGAAGGATTGTTAATTACGAGCCGGCCTTTACCAGAAAGCGCATCTAAAGTCCCCAATAGTTCAGCCGTGCCCGAGATAAGGCCGTTAACGGGATAATTCGTTTTTCTGAAGATATCAATAAGCCTTGCTAGACCCAAATTATTTAGTTTAGCAGTAAGCGATACCGTGGTCTTTAACATATCTTTGTTCTTCAAGGCATTACCGATATCGACACTGCCATTTATTCTTAGATTTTCATTTTCACTCGTCATTTGCATATCGCTCAGTATGACCTTTTCTCCGGAGTATACGAATGAAGAGTAGATCTTATCAAAAATATATGGTCCATAACCCGAATTTTGAAGGCTCACCATTCCGTTTACTTCGGGACTTTGGAGTGTCCCTTCAATGAGAAAAGATCCAAAACCGTACCCTTTAAGATCAGTAACATACGGAGCAGCAATATCCTCTATGTTTCCCGTATTAACCGTTCCGTAAAAGGACATATTTTTATTGTGGACATCGTATTCCCCTTCGAAAGAGGTTGACGATATACGTGTATCGATCTTGACATTATTTAGCTTTACTTTGTTCCCGATCGTTTGATACTCACCGCTTGCGCTATGAATCCTTTTAAAAACATCACCATCTCCATCCTCAAATGATGCGATGAAAGATCCAGCGGGATTGAATTTATCACCGCTCGTCCTTAAAGATCCGGAGACAATGCCCTCTGGTACTGGCAGATGAAGGCCGATGAGCCTCAATATAGGGCTTGACGCTATCTTGTCCGCAGTTATATCAATGCTGTACTCAGATACGTCTGGCATCTTCAAAGCGACATTAACATCCGCCTTTCCCCCATAGGCCTCAGCCTTCCCCTCGACAAAAGAAAGATACTTGCCGTCGTACTTAACCATGACATTACCGGAATCTACATCCATTCCGAAAAAATGACCGTTTTTTATTCTGGCTTTTGCGTTCCCGTCAATCTTGTTTTTATTTATGAATAATTTTCCCGAGAAACTGGTCAATCCACGGACCGGTACTTGTTCGAGAGGAAGAAAACTCATTAGGCTCTCGAGATAGAACTCTCCTGAAAGCTTTAAATCTGTTGAAACCTTTCCATTTATGAACCGCGCCTTTCCTCTCACTGACAGTTTCCCGTTTCTGACCTCATCTATCCCTGCAAGTCTGCTGATCTCTCCAACGTCGATCTTCGCATCTATATCAGATAACAATTTGTTCGAATGCCAGTTGTACTCCCCCTTCAGACTTATGGATGAGCGATCTGCAGAACCAACGAGTGATTTTATCTTTGCTGTTTCTCCCTCGATCTCTACCCTTCCGGTAAGTGATACCTTCGACATTTTGAATTTCTGAGAGGAATATTGAATATCCCTAATTCTGAAACTAATCTCTGGATTCAGATTCATGACTGCCGAGAAACGGATACCTTCTGCTGATAGCCTAGACGCTTCGTCGTGATATGAAATACTTGACCTCACAACATCAATAAGATCAATATTTACAGAATTTACAGATTTTTGATTTGAGATCGGTCTTTTCCCAATCCCTAAGAGACTAATCAGATATTTATCCTGAGAGCTTATGTCTAGATGAGCATCTGAAATCAGTATCCTTTTGAAACGATATTTCTTTTTTAAAAGGTCTAAAATACTGATATAAATCTTGATTCGCTCAGCATTCAGCAGTTCTCTCTCTCCTTCATCACTGATAACCACCCCCTTCATTTCCAGCGAAAGCGGTAAAATATTGAAATATATATTTTTGATCTGTATGTCCTTCGATATTTGGGCCTGGATAACGGGCACAATTTTTCTTTTCATAAAAAGGGAGAGATAATTGCTATGGCCAATATAAT
The DNA here is from genome assembly GCA_002900555.1 of Thermoplasmata archaeon M9B2D. The sequence goes on from MUGD01000096.1 coordinate 4,500, forward strand.
AGATAGCAACCCAAGAAAAGAGGAGGGCCAGGGAGATTATATATTTTAATTTTTTACTCTTGTCCATAAAACATTTATCAGACAGTTTACTTTTTCTGAATCCAGCTTTTTCCCGTTTCTGTTGATATAAAAAACATCATTCGCAACACCCTGCTCGGTATTTATCCTGCCACTTATAATATTTACAGAACAGTTCTCAAAAGCCTTTGCGATCTCATAAAGAAGCCCTATCCGGTCCTGCGTCAATATCTCAACGATCGTACATCGCTCGTTCTTCTCATTGTCGATATCCAGTAGCGGCTCTATGCCCCTTCCCCTTGTACCATAATCGGTAATTATAATCTTTTTCCCGTCCATGAGGACATTTCGTAGTTCATTCTCGATCATTTGATCCATCCCCTCCCACCATAACTCGTTCCAGTTAGAAATCCGTATTTTGTCAAAGGCCCAACCGTTTTTTGACGTAAAGAGTTTTGCGTCTATAATATTTAATCTTCTGACAGCGAAGACACTCACTATATCGGCGAATATTCCTTCCCTGTCTTTAACGGCAATTATAATTGAGACTGTTCCGTCTTCTTGGGGATCCACTCTCATCGCAAAGCCTTCTGCAAGGGCACTTCGAAAAAGCTCTCCCTCTGACGGTATTTTCTCAAACGGCACAGAAATGAAATAATCCTCCGGCATCGCCTTGAGAAAATCATTCACCTCTTTGCCGTATTTCATCCTTACGTCCTTGAGGATTCCGTTCTTTTGTATTCTTACACCGAGCAAATGCGACCTGGCTTTCGAGAAGAGACTGTCGAGAAGGGTTGATCTCCATCTGGTCCAGAAACTTCCGCTGACAGAGGACATATCAGCATATGTGAGGATATAGAGCGCGTTGAGGTTTTCCTCAGACATTACTTTATGAGCAAACGCAGCCACGACCTCCGGCGATTCAACGTCATGTTTAAAAGCCGTCTCGGTCATAAGCATATGGTTTCTGACAAGAAATTCGATCATCTCTGTCGACTTGCCGTCAAGATGGAGCCTCTCCGCTATCTTTACACTGATTTTATATCCTTCCGCCTCATGCGCCTTTCCCTTCGCCTTTCCGGAGTCGTGGAGAAGAAGCGCCAGATACAGGATATCTTTTCTCTCAAGATCGCGAAATAACCTGGGTAACCCCTCACTATCAGGATTTTTCGTCCGGGATAGTTCTTCTAATCTCTGAATACACATTAAGGAATGCTCATCAACCGGATACGTATGATAGTAATCGCTGATCATCCTGTGACGAAGCGCGCCAAATTCAGGGATAAACCTGTCAAGGATACCCGTTTCATGCATGTTACGGAGCGTATCGTACGCCCTTCCTGAATTAAGGATATTGAAAAACAGTCCTATTAATACCCTGCTGTTCCTGTGCTTCGGCCTTAAATTGAGTGAAGACCTCCTGATGCTGTTCAGCAGCCGTGCGCTCATCTGGTATCCCCTCGCAGCCGAAAGGTGAAATGCTTCAAAGATCTTTGTGGGATCGTTCTTCAGAATGTCGTCATTACTGATCATCAACTGCTTGTTCGAAAGAAAAAAATCATCATTGATCTTTCTAATACCGAACCCGAAAAACTTTCTCGTAACTTCTTCACCGCATTTTCTTATTATTTCATCTGAAAAAATACTTATGTTCCTTACTTGCAAGAAATAATATCGCATCATACGCTCGACAGCCGAGAATTTCTTGGACCTTCTGATACCGAGAATCTTTGCCGCTTCTTCGTGATACTCAAAGAGAAATCTGTCGTTTTTCCTTCCGCTCAGAATGTGAACTATAAAACGAAGACGGAGCAGAAAATCATAAGCTCTCGATAACTTTTTAAGTTCATCCTTTGTTAAAAACCTTGTGAAATCCTTAAAATTCTCACACCGATAAATAATATTAGTAATCCAGAGGGCACTGTGTATATCTCGTAGCCCCCCTTTCGATTCCTTAATATCCGGTTGCAGGAGAAATGGAGACTGGCCTTGCTTTAGATGTCTTTCACGAACGGCCTTGAGCATACCCGTTATATACTCGTTCTTCTTCCTGGCCCGTATTCTTTGCAGAACCTCTTCTCGATATATTTTCATCAGGGAAGGGTCTCCACATATGTATCGTGCTTCAAGCATAGATGTTCTTGTCTGGTTGTCCTTCAGTGATTCAGCCACACATTCAGCAGGGGTGCGAAAAGCATGGCTGATATTGTGTCCCGTGTCCCAAAGAGCATAGAAAAAAGGCTGAACCGTTTCGGAGACGTCTCTTCTTTTTGAGAAGACCACGATATCGATGTCTGAAAAGGGGCACAATTCCTGTCTGCCATAACTTCCCGTTGCAAGAACGGCAAACTCAGGGTTATCTGCGATTTTTTTGAGCACCTCTGCAATCATAAGGTCTATTTGCGCTGTACGATAGAACGCAAGAGCCCTTCCCCCCCATCCTTCAAGTATATATTGTTTAAGCTGTTGAATTTCGCTTGTTTGCACGTTTTGCATATAAATCCAAAGGTTATTCAGAAATTATTTCTAAACACATAATACCAATACATTAATATATTAATATTAATGTAATACTTTATATTAAACGTTTTTCTTTATGTTTTTAATGAATAATAATTTACACAAGAAGATCAATTACTGTAAAAAAGAAAACCGCCAGACTTATATATCCGTTCATGTTGAAAAAGGCAATATCCAGTCTGCTCAAATCATCCTTTTTCACAAGTGAATGTTCATAAAGA
>MUGD01000097.1 GCA_002900555.1 Thermoplasmata archaeon M9B2D
AGAGTGAAATCTTTGCAACTCCGAACACTGTGGCCATTTCCGGACGAGATCGTAAGAAAATTCAGCAATCAAGTAGATAAAATTCTGGTTCCCGAATTGAATCTTGGACAGTTATCAAGAGAAGTACTACGCGTTGTCGAGGACTCAGTTGTTGTGGTTCCACTGAATAAAATTGGTGGAGGCCGCATGATTGAACCCAATGAGCTGGTTGAAGCAATGGAACAATCATAATTACTTGAGATAGTGACAGAATCTTCATTGCAAAGAGATATTGGTTTAACATCTGTTTCAACGGTAATCGTGATATTTGTTCTCATCCAGATTGTTACATTTACTGAATTTAAAGCAGAAACATGATACGGAGCTGAAACTTCTAAGCGCAGTAAATGAATTCCAGGAGAAATCCACTGAGGTAAGTCTATTATTAGTACTTGAGTCACGTTAGTATCTTCTAAGGTGGTGAAAGGATTGATTTCACTGCCGTAGTATATTTTTACAGTAGCTAATTCCACTGTAGAATTATCAAATTCAAAAACCTCAAGACTCAGTTGAATGTTCTCTGCATAATAGGCAGATACTATAGATAAATTGAAACTAAGTTCTCCAAGAATGATAAGTTCGAATGAGGGTGTGTTGTTTGAAAAAGCATAGTAGTCGCTCTTGATGTAAGGATGAATCGTATGATGACCTATTGATAAATTGCCCCAGGCAGTGATTTCTAGGGTGCTACTGGAATCTGGTAACACCTCTGTTGAAACATTGATTTCTCCATAATTATCCACAAATTCAATGAGTATTTCTTGACCCCAATTGAATTCCTCGTCAATTGAGAACTCGATAGTTTTTGTGTTACCATGTACAACGGACCAATTGTATTGAGTTGGCCAGAAAAGGAGTGTGTTTTTATTGACCTCAATTGGTATAGATATATTGGCTGTCTGATAGGTTGGATTGACTGCTGTTATATTGATAAGATAGAGTCCTGAAGCTGTTTGAAACGGGATTGTAGTATTATACTCACCATTACCAAGATTCGTTAATTCTCCACTTCCAAAGCTTGCATTCCAATGAAGTATACTATCATCTATTCCTGTTTGATCTTCATCTTCATGTTTGACAAGAATATCTGCATACTCAAAATTAATTCCATCAGGAGACTGACATTGAATTGACTCCGGTGCAGTGAGAATAGTGATATTAGAAGCCGCGGGGATTACGTTGACGTACAATGTCTTTGTAAAGCTGAGAAAATCATCATTACCAAATCCAGTGATAATCAAATCATAGATTCCGGGAAGAGTCGTTGAGCCGTTCCAGTTTAGAATAAATGTGCCATCTGAATTTGTAGAGATGTTATTGTTCATAATAGTGGTAGAACTGGGATCTTTCACTTGAAGATTGATAAGTTCACTACTATAAGGGATACTGTCGTCATATACAGAAACCACTTTTAGATCGAATGTTGTATTTTTACCAGTTTGTACAAATAAAGAGGACAACGAGACCGTTGTGAGGTGACCTCTGTTGATACTTACCTCAATACTGTCCTCTGCACCCTGAGATACTGTATCGAATATTTCAACATTGAACAGCACAAAAGCAGAAGAACCATTCTCCCCAGGATTAACATGTTCTGGGAGGATTGTGTATGAGGAGTTTACAATACGTGCGTCTGGCAGAGGAGGAATGAAGTACTCATCTGCAAAGGCAGGTCCTAAATTGGTAACAGCAGCAAAGGAAACATAACACCATCCTTCAGGACTAAAGTCAGCAATTAATCTAGCTGCCATTTCAATGGTTTCACCAACCTCATAGACCATTTTATCGGTTTCAAAATATTGAAAATCAAAATAGAACGCTGTAGCCGGTAATGTCAATCCGAACACGATTACAAGAGAGATTGAAATCACTGCTAGGGTTTTCTTCCGCACTTTCTAGCACCAAAAGAAAGTCTATACAATCCCTAAAAAAGAGCACATGGAAGTAACGACAGATTTAATTCGGCACTGGACCAGCCATGACTCTAACCTTCTGACATATTGGAGAATACTCTCATGGTTATCAGATTTAAGGATACAATCATCGACTCTATTGAAGATGCTGAAACAAGGAGATTGAAAATACTAAAGATATCATCAAAGGCTGAAGGAATTACTCTCACACTTGAACTACCGGAAGCACTTTGTGGCTCATTAACGGTGGGTGATAACATTGGTATTTTAATTGATTCAAAGCCCATACCAGCAGGTGAATCTTCCAAGCTCTATGTAGAAGGCAATGTGTTCAAGAGAGTGGATAAAGAGGGTCTAGAGGTTGTAGGATCTATTGGTGGTTTGCGATTAGAATTGACCCTTGCAAAAGCGACGCCTAGCCAAAGCAGCACTTTTGACTCGGACAAATTCTATATGACAATCAAATGATTTGGGTCTCACCAAACATTCGATTACTTTCGGTCATCTCTTTCTGACTGAACCATCCGAGTTCTTGTAACGAAGGATTCAGTTCATTCCAATGGATTTCTAACCAGCGCAAATGTATGAACTATAGATGAAACCCAGTTATGAGAGAATGTATACACTTCATACTGGGTGTGGTTTTTGACTGATGGAACATATGAAACTCGTTCAATATCGTCAATGAAATGTCCAGATTGTAATGGTTTTTTGATTACTAGTCGAGGACATATAGTATGTGCAGAGTGCGGTTTGGTCATCTCTAGGGAGTATGTTTTCCCTACATACCAAATGGGCGAAGAACGCTATGGTGATACTCCTGAAGCTAGTGTGTATGTATCATTAGGGAACAGAATGCATATTGTGGATGGTCTTGGGAGCTATATAGGATTTCACAAGGACAAGTATTTTCAAGACGCACACGGTCAGGCATTAGCTGCGCGTACACAGAAGAAGTTCAAGAGACTCAAAATAATATATAGCACACGAATCAGAATAGGAAAGAATGAGGCAAAGTACCGAGCTCTAAGAACTCTTAATCATGTGTCCAAGTTATTGATGTTAAATGAGCAAGTACGGGACCGTACGGCATATCTCTACAAAAAAGTAACATCAGAAACTGCAGGAAGTATAGGAAATAATATTCTACTCATAGCAGTATGCCTTCTTATGGCCGTGAGGGAGTTCAAGGACGAAGCCCCCATAACACTAGACGAGATAGCAGATGTTTTTGAGAAATGTGGACACCGTGTTAATGTTAGGGCGATGGTACGAGAAGCCCTTCGACTCAAGTCATTAACAGGTTACGCTCCAGAAATACGAAAGCCAAAAGACTATGTTCCGCGAGTACTCTCAATGTTAATGAACAATACACGAGTGTCCAGCAAGGTCAAGTCCCGTGGATGGGATCTCAAGTCGTATGAGAATGCACTCAGAGAAAAAATATCGACAGTCCTAGAAATGATACCATCATCGAAGCGTGGAGGTCGTAATCCATTCATATTCACAGTTTCAGTAGCCTATGCAAGTGATCGTCTAATTGCTGCAGAATATGGAAAAAGCCCTGTCCTTACCCAGAAACTGACCTCAACGGCTACTGAGGTCGCGGAATATAGCATCAGAGACCATTTTGGGATGATGAAGAAGATAATCGAACTCTCCGACGAGGTTGTACAGTGACTTGAGATTACAAATCAATGTTGTAATATTTGCAAATACATCAGTCAATAGAGAGGATTTTGAATGAAACAGGAAGCAATTATCATCCATTGCCCGGTGGATAGATGTGAAGTTTGCCGCGAAAGAACTGAATCAATATGTCAAAAGCTTCATGCTTCAATAGAAGAAAACGATAAGACCATTGTTCTTACAGAAAAGAATCGTGGATTACTGCATCTGTGGTTTCCAGAATCTGCCTTGCCAGATGATGCTCCTTGGTACTCAGATGGATGGGAGTCAGTATTCATTGGACCTGATAATGGTCTTTTTCATGATCTTGATGAGCTCGTTGATGTCTATTGTGTTGGGCCCTATCTCTGTTTCTTCATGAACCAAGGTGATACTCATCAAGTCAGATACATGTGTATACCTATTGTAAGGACTTCTCTAGAGCTTTCGTTATTGAATGATCTTTCTAGTGAGTTCAAGAGCTTTTTGAAGCCTATCTCTGGAGTTAGAGAACAAGCAACAGGGCAGCAAAGCCGAGTTATGAAAGAAATTTCAGATTATGTCCAACAACACATTCCAGAAATTAATGAAAATACGAGAACAAGACTCTCTCAGATCGCTGCTCATTCAACAAACATCTTAGGTCCCCTGATTCCAATCTTATTAGATGAATTCACGGAGGAGGTGTACTTTGATGGACCGGATACTGCAGTGTATTTTGATCACCAAAAATTCGGTAGATGTATCACCTCGATTACCTATAGCACAGATGAAGTTCCAAGGATTATTACATTCATAAGAGCTGAAAGCAATCTGCACCTCGATAGGGGGAATCCATCTCTAAAAATGGAATTAAATCTATTAGGTATAATTCTCCGTTTATCGGCCAGTGTACCACCTCTAAGTACGGAAGCCCTCTATCTCGAGATTCGTCGTGCTCGAAGAGAGCCATTCTCGATAAAGAGTCTCATAGAGAATAACACGATTACGCAGGAAGCTGCGGCGATATTGATATTAGCTATTGTAAGCAGACTCAACATCACTATCACAGGGGGACCAGGAACAGGAAAAACAACGCTTCTAAACGCACTTGATATGATTACACCTCAGTGGTGGAGAAAAATCTACATAGAAGATGCGATTGAGAGTAGAGCGTTGGTAAATCAACATCAAGTTAGACTACAGGTCAATCCTGTTGATGACCGTCATAAAATGTTGAATAAGAGTGAGGAGATAGTCAAATGTCTTCATCGATCACCGGATTATCTGATTCTTGGTGAAATTCAGACCGCGGAACATAGCCAAGCTTTATTCCAAGCCTTAGCAGCTGGACTTCGTTCAATACAAACTTGTCATAGTGACTCAGCTTCCAGTCTAATATCAAGATGGAACATTGGGCACGACATTGAGAAATCAAACCTTGGCATGATGGATCTTATTGTCACTTTGGAAAGACCGAAACCTGGAGAGTCATTACGTTATGTCAAGGAGGTTGTTGAGATTCGCAAAGGTATGAAAGATGGGCTGTTAGAATTCCTTGGTACGAATGTTTTGTATGATTCTGCAAATCCAAAAGTGATACATTGGGCGCCAGATGGTGTATTTCAGAATCTTGCAAGAAGTCTTGATATTAAGAATCATGAAATCGTTATCAGTGCGCTAATAGAGGCAGTTCAAAATTGTAATGAAACAATAGATTTTGAAAAACTTAGTGAGAGAATGTGGTCATATGGGCATCCAATGAAATTCACTGGAGCCATTATTAGGTAATCGAAATGCATAAGATGCATCAATTCGAGAATTCTCAATTTCCATTTCTTTAGGACCTTAAAAGAGTCAAAGATGATGTAGACTTAGGGTGTATCCCAATGGATAATCAAAATCTAATAGACAATGAGCAGGGAGGCCCGCTGGTTGAGGAAAGCCTTCTTCTGGGTCTTGCTGTAGTGACGGTATCAATAGTCATTGCGGTTATCCTCCAAGCTACTGGATGGGCACAGGATGTTATTACTGGGTTATTGCAGTTACTACAAGATAGTTGGAATAATCTTACTCAGTTATTCAGCATGCCATGATATTGCATAATGATTTCCGAATTCACTATCAATCCTAGAGAAGTTGGGGAAAGGCTTATTTGTGGACCAAATGAGGATGCTTCTCGCGCTCCGGACTGGCATACCAAGGCTCCGGTAGTCTGTTGAAGTATCAAACTGCAATAGTACCGAGTGTAGTCCGGCCCAGCATGGGGGATTCTCGATCCCCCGACCCGGGTTCAAATCCCGGCCGGAGCACCACTTTTATTATTTATCTAGTAAGATATCGATGTTTTATCATTGGGATTGCAATAGCAACAAGAGAAGTCAATATACTAAGTGTAAATGCCCCAATACCAATACCTTGGGATGCCAGTACATCTATTTGTAGAATAGGAATTTCGATAGAACCAGAAGAATAAGATAAACCATGCCCACTCTTTACCTCATAGTATAGTGAATAGTTCCCTCCTTCTGATGGAACAGGAAGATGAAGTATTAGAGTTCCCCCCTGCTCTGATTGAATTATAATTTCATAGGAAAGCCAGATGAAACTAATTGGTATCCCGGCCAGCAAAGATCCGTTCAGACATTGGACCCTGAGCTGCACAGTTACCTCCTGAAGTGGTGGAAAAACCTCAAACTGGTATAGCTCCAAATGAACGGGAATAGAATGGCTGACAGTAAGTTGATAGTCATACTTCACAGAAATTTCGAATAGAGTAATGTTGCCTGAATAAACAATAGAAATGTTATACAAACCTTCCAAATTTGGTGCAATCATCATCAAGGAAGCTATTCCGTCATTGTCAGTTGCTTCAGTAAATACTACAAGACCATTAATTAGGATCTGGAGAGGCCGATGAGAGCAATTTCCATTCCAGTCTGTTAGTTTGATAGTAAAAAGAAGTTCTTGGGCAAGAGAAGCATAATGAATAATGTTGCTTTCTTGCAACACTAATACTGGTCTGGACCACACGAGTAAAGAAAAGTAATAAGTACCATTTGTGATGAATGGGTTTTCCATCATGAGTTTCAAATAATGCATGCCAGGGGGAGTTGAAAATGGAAATCGTATTTCTGAGGTGAGTGGACTATAGAGAACTTCTATGGTGGTGGTAAATCCACTTGTATTGTCTGTAAGTATGATGTGTGTTCCTTCAAATGGCCGACCAAAATAATCGTTAACTGCTATTTTGATTGGTGTAGAATTTCCAATTATAGGAACCGCAGAGACCTCAACATCTAGTAAGGCAGGGCTCATAATTCTTAATTCAAAACTAATGAATGAATTAGTATAACGCTCAGTTCCGTTGTAAGTCAACTGGAAGATATGTAGTCCTGGCATGAATCTGGTGTCTATATCGAGATAGAATGTAGCATTGCCCAAAGTATTCGTCGTGAGCGTATCAAAAAGGTCATCATCAACATAGACTCTGACTTCTGTAGAAATGCCACTATCACCTGCTGACAGATTTATGTCAATGGTAAGACTATCACCAAGTAGAACATCATTTGGATGATTCTCAACTTTCAAGGATGTTGCTATT
>MUGD01000010.1 GCA_002900555.1 Thermoplasmata archaeon M9B2D
TCTTTGGTTCAACCTTTCCATAGTTCACCGTCACCTGAAACGATGCGATACCACTTCGCGTGACCGTATAACCAAGCGCATGGCAAATCGTTTGAAACAAGATGCCGATAAAATTGGTGAACCGGCAGAACGCTTCATGGCGGCGACGTAATTTTGACAATAAACGTTTTTGTGTCTCAATGAAGAGAAGCTGCAGAAACCAAAAAATACCAACGCCGATAATAGGCCCAAGCGCTGCTCCTATGAATGCATCAATCGTCAACGGTACGCTCGCCATCTCACTCCAGAAGGGTAGTCATCTAAGGATATAAAAATCTTTTTTACACGATTTCCAATAAGACTTCTTCTCCTCGGTAGTCGTACGCCTTCCATGACACTCTGCCAGCTGGCGATACCCCAATGATGAGATGAATTCTCCCAAAGTGACGAAACAAATCCAGGTCAGCATCAGAGGGAATTGTTATGGCGGAAGGATGGGAATGCACAGTTCCAACGACACTGTAATCCACCGGCAACATATGTAAATGGAAAATCGCATGAGAATCGCCGGAGATGGTACCCGGCAGCAACACCACCTCAACGATCGTATTTTTATTTATTCTGTCAACTCGAAGAAGCGCGCCGAACTCCTGAGGAAAATTTGACTTTGCGCTTTCAAAAATCAGGTCAAGGCATCTCTTGGTGATTCTCCATTGAATAGGTATACGCTCCCTTGTTTTATGTCGAAAAAATCCCATAGTCTATCTCATTAGCTTTAAACGCACCATCTGATAAAAGCTTTCACCAAATCTGATGAACCGTGCTTTCTTCTCAGACCCTGTGATAGAAATACTGCTTTCTTGGGTCACCGGTGTTTGAAACCGTCCGTCAATCACTAGGTTTGTCTCCTTGCATTTCGGTAGAAGATGAACACTGACGTTACGGTCGAATGGGACGATCCACGGTCGTGCAGAAAGCTTAAATGCGGCAAGAGGCGCGATGATCATCGCATCAACCGTCGGGTCCATAATTGGACCCCCAACACTTAAGCTGTAACTTGTCGAACCAGTTGGTGTAGCGATGATGACACCATCAGCACCCATTGATTCAATCAGTTCCTCATCGACAAATATCTTAAGGTAGAGGATCTTTGCTATGCGTGCTGTTTGAATCGTCACCTCATTGGTCGCATCCGGCAATCGTTTCCCGTCTAGCATGATTTTTAGTTTTGCTCGTTCTTCAACATTGTATTTCCCAGCGATAATCTGTTTTAATCCCTCAAATGCGTATTTCGATTCAACCTCTGAAAGAAATCCAATCCCACCTGAGTTTATCGCAAATACTGGTTTGTCTATCTCGCTCATCGCCATCAGAATCGTGCCGTCGCCACCAATCGTCACCACGATATCCGCATTTTTGTTTATCTCCTTAAACGATGCTGCTTTCTGCTGGATCTCAGAAGCGATGGACTCCTCTACCAGCACGGTACCATGCTGCTGTAAAAAATCAGCAACATCCTTGGCTAATGAAACCGTCCGCTTCACACCAGGGTTACACACCAATCCCCAGTTCATGGTCACGTTTACGCCCTCGCAAGTTTCATTAATGGAGTCAATTTCACCAGCAGCGATGGGTGCTTGGTCACAAGTGCCTTAATAATACTAAGTGTGCTAAACTCTTCAAATCTATACTCTCTTAAGGAGTCCGCCAGCATATCTAATGTTTTATCCTCCATGTCAAGTAGGATTTCCTTTACGACATAGTTACGATGCAGTTTTTTACCAAATGCGCTTTTCCATCTGGCTTCATAGTCAAGCAATATCTGCGCATCAAAACGCTGCGCCTCGACTGCTTTACCAATGGTTTCACCCGCGTATTTTCCTGCCTCAATCGCGTGCATCAGACCCCCTCCCGTGATCGGGTCAACCTGACGGGCTGCATCGCCCACTAACAGAAGATTGTCTTTGACGGATTGGATGGGCTCAGCAACAGGATCTGCACCGGTGAGAACACGGAGAGGTTGACCTTTTTTCAGCTCAGGCCGAGCAGCGATGAACGTATCAAGTAAACGTACCGCTTTTCCCGAATCACTTAAACTAGCAAGAACACCGATGCCGACGTTTGCCACATCTTTACCTTTTGGAAACACCCAGACGTACCCACCAGGTGCTACCTTACTTCCAAGGAAGAAATCGCAATAGGGGCTATCCCAGTCAATATTACTTAACGTGTATTGTACGCATGTTTCCAAGTCATGAGGTTTTAGGGTTGTTTGAATCCCTGCCCATTTTCCAACACGTGATTCGACCCCATCGGCACCAACAACAATGTCTGCCTCAATCTCAAAGGTCTCGTCGAAATGTTGTGCGGTGATTCCCTTGATCTTTCCATCTTGTTTCAGCAGGTTCAACGCGCAGGTGTTTAGCATAAGCTCTGCGCCTTTTTTCACTGCCCCTCGGGCCAATTCCTGATCAAAGATATCGCGATACACGACATACCCTGTTTCGTTTCCCGCGTATTCCGCTGCCAATGTTACCTTCGTACCATTCGGAGAAAAAATCCGCGCCCCGTTCATTTTCGTTGCAATCCAACGTTTTCCCTCAAGAACCTTAAAATGATCTACCTTTTGGCTAATCCCTTCACCGCAGAGGATTGGGACGCCAACTTCAGCGCGACGTTCAATCATCAGCACTTTTGCGCCTGCCTCAGCTGCGAACCGTGCAGTCACACTTCCAGCAGGACCACTTCCGACAATAACCGCATCGTATTTCATCTTATGTTACCTCCCAGATTATCGCCCCGATGGGACAGGTTTTTATACAAATCGAGCAACTATTGCATTGATCCCTGTTTACGACTGCCTTGCTGGACATCATAAGGAGTGCGTCTTGTGGACAGACAGAGATACAACCGCCACATGCCAAACATTTCTCTTTTTTCACAAATGCTTTAGGCTTTGCCATATGATTCACCTCGGGTAATACCAGATGCTATTAGATGTGCGACTCGAATCGGCTCAGGTATAACACCACGTATGGTAGAGAGATTTATTATTTCTTTTGCCTCTGTCAACGAAAGACCCGTGCATTTGATATAGATAGGGTTATGCCGGGTGGGAACCATATGCAGTTTTCCATTCTGTAAAAGAGACAATCTCTTGTTCCAATCCTTGAAATTTTTCTGCAACGCATATTTTATTTTCTTCCAATCGGGTTTGTCTCTTGTAATGGTGATGACTGGCAGATTCGTTGATTTTGAAAGCATATCGATATCAACGACGTTAAAACCACCAAGGCAGGCGCCGTCCAACATGACTGCTTTCAGTTGACGTCGATGTCGCGAGTTTTGGATCATCTGCTCACAAATAGCAGTTGCTTCCGTGCCGTCTATAGACACTTGGTTTCGTAAGACGCATTCGAGGTATTCACCCCCTCGCATCACGACACCGATGACCGCTGAATATTTTTCATCGAAGGTAAATGGCGCGTCATCTATCCCAAGGATACGGATTTGTCGTTTCATTTAGCAGGGAAAAAACCCGACGTAATTAAGAATGTTTCTATCCTCTCCACCAACAACCCGTTGCTTGGAAGATCTACAGGCGAAATTGCTGATTTATAATAAGACAACGTCTAGTTCCATCTAATTATATGTAATATGTATATAATATAGGTTAAGTAGTACATCGTATTTCTACCAATGATGCGACCATATGATACTATCTGATCGTTCCATTCTGCAGCTGTTAGAACAGAAACGCTTGATTATCGAACCGTACCCTATTTTAAAATCCGCGTCTATTCGATTGCATCTATCAAATCAGTTTGCCAAACCCGGTGGGAAAATTAAGCGAAACAGAACCTATACTCTGAAACCTAAACAACTAATTCTTAGCTCAACTATGGAACATATCGTCATGCCTCATGATCATGCCGGATTGTATGATGGTTCTACGACATTGGCACGGGTCGGTATCACATCACATATGGGAAGCATGTTTATCTCCCCTGGTTCTGAAGGGAATCTCACCCTTGAAATTTTTAACGCCTCAGACACGTCGTTTCTTTTAGAATCTACGATGCGAATTGGGCAGCTACTGATCCTAAAACTCGATTCGTCAGTAGAGCGCCCCCAGCCTACACTCTCAACCTACAAAGGAAAAAACCATAGCGGTCTTGTGCTGCATGACCGCACGCATCTTTACAGAAAAAGAAAATAAAACAATGTACCATGAACTATCAATTGATCATTATCGCATGAGTCTTTTATTAGATTGAATTGCCTGTTTATTTTTTTCTTAGAAACTTAAACCAGTTAATGTTTTTGTGTCAAGGACGCCGGGGATGGATCGTATTTTATTAACGATGATCATTCCGAGTTCCTCAAAATCATGCGCATTGATTTTTACAATCAAATCATATTCACCAAAAAGGGGATGAAGCTCAACGACTTGCGGCATTTTTGATAATGTGTTATAGACGTTATGTTCATGTGCCGGAGCGACATTAATTAAGACAAATCCTATGGCCATGTCTGTTTCTCCTTTTTCTTATTTCGTTTTTTATACAATATATCTATCGATTTAATGGAAAGGTAATCTCCGTTGAACCTACGGCTCGAGTTCATCAGTGCTCATCTGCCCGCTTGCTGCAAGTTTGCAACTTTCGCAGATACCTTCCATTTCTTCCTCAGGTTCAAGTTCGTCTCCGCAAACAGAACAATACATTGGCATACTATACCATCCCTTTTATTGTATCCGTGATGAATATCAAATTGCAATAAGTTTATTGTTTATAAAGTCTTTTCTCTCATAGGTCATTGTTCCTTTGTTAAAAAAAATTTTTTTTGTAAAAACAAAACAATTAAATTTATTTTTCGTACGCCTATGACGTTCTAATTTTTTTTTTGAAAAATTAAGGCATGGATGCTTGTCTGTTGTAAAAAAATTTTAATACGTGTTTTTCGATACAGTATCAATAGTGAGTTTTATACAATGAAAAGGAGAACCACATGGATTTGATGGGCCTTCAATCTGACGATGAGCCCCCACCTCTCAACGGTGTTGGAGATACTCTTTTTTCACGAGCCAGGAACCTTGAGCGTCTGCTTGGTTTTGGAAATATTTTTTTAAAATTCGAAGGCGGGAACCCAACTGGAACACAAAAAGATAGAATCTCACAGTATCATGTGAAGAAGGCATTGCTAGAGGGATACGACACAATCACTGTAGGAACATGTGGGAACTATGGTGTGTCACTTGCATATTTTGCAAAACTTGCTGGGTTAAACGCAAAGATACTGATTCCAAAGCAATACTATGTTGCACCGAAACGAAAGGAAGAATTGCAGAACATGAACGCGGAGATTCTGACCATCGATGGGAAGTACGAGGATGCCGTTGAACAAAGCCGGAGACTCGCACGCATGGAACATGTGTACGATGCAAATCCTGGAGATGGAAATGATGGATGGCGCGGGTACATGTCTATCGCCTATGAGATTTATCGGCAACTTGGTCGGAACCCGACTGCTGTCGCTGCACCAGTGGGAAACGGAACGACCCTCGTTGGTATTTATCACGGATTCAAAAACCTCCTTGAACACAACATCATTGATCGGATACCGTATCTTGTTGGTGCATCGACGCCGGGGGGAAATCCCATCATTAAAAGCTTCAAAACAGGTGCATCAAAAACTGAAGATATCCAACCAGCGGAAATCAAAGAAAGCAGCATTAACGAACCACTGATCGCATACCATTCATATGATGGCGATGATGCCTTGCATGCGATTTATGAGACCAATGGCTGGGCTGATTATGCTAGTGATTCCTGCATGCTAAAATTCCATACATTGCTGCGGGATTTAGAAGGGTTAAGTGTGCTCCCTGCGTCTGCAAGCCCTATTGAAGCATTGATTAAATTCAAAGAACACCGGGTTCTAAATAGTGATTATGTGATTGTTCTTACGGGGAGAAAATTTAGGTAAACCCTTTATCGTGGATTGGTTCCTTTATGCAAAAGACTCGCGCGATGGTCTATGCAGATCGATTGTACAATTGTGCAGATGGAAAAACCGCTCATGGGCTTGTACGGTTCAGCAAGAGATTCGATGTTGTCTGCGTGGTTGACTCAACGCTACCACCGGGTGATGCCGCATGGTTCTTAGATCAAAAAAAGAAAGGAATCCCGCTGTTGAACGACCTTGAGGATGCTTTCACTAAGACACACCCAGATACATTCATCATCGGTGCAGTTTCAGAGGGTGGTTTGCTGCCAAAAGGATATGATAAAGCAGTAGATTGGGCGTTGTCTAAAGGATTGAATGTCGTCTCTGGCCTTCATCAGTTTCTTTCAGATGACCCACGATATATACAACAGGCAAAACAACATCATTGCACGATTACAGACGTGCGTAAAATCTTCCGTGACTACAAACGATTCTACACCGGTGATATCACAAAAATCCCCTCTTTAAGAATCGCACTTGTTGGTACAGATTCTGCGATAGGGAAACGAACCCTAGCAGTATTACTTGTCGAGGAACTGCACAAAAGAGGACGGACCGCTGATATGATTTTCACGGGTCAAACAGGTTGGCTGCAAGGCTGGCCACATGGTGTGGTCCTTGATGCGATGATCAATGATTTCGTCTCTGGGGGAATCGAAGGTGCGGTCCTCGATTCATGGAAGAATCTGCACCCGGAGTTCATGATTATCGAAGGACAAGGAAGTCTAGTACATCCGTTCTTCCCTGGCGGCTTTGAGATTTTAACAGCAGGGCAGGTCCATGGGTTCATTCTGGTTGATGCACCAAAGCGACCGCATCTTGACGGTTTTTTCTCCTATCCGATGCCAGACCCGCAACGTGTCGTCAACATCGCTACACTTCTCACAGAAAAACAACTCATCGGCATCGGGATTAACCATGAACATATGAGCAAAACCGATATCATATCATTTAAGAATACATATCAACAGATGTTCCAGGTACCCGTCTCAGATCCACTCACAGAAGGCGTCGCTAACCTTGTCGATGCGTTGGAGGCGATGAATCATCCAACGAAATAAACTTGTGTGTCTCTCATCGATTTCTCTTTCCGACCCCACAATTGAAAAAAACACAGCCAAAACAGAGGTCATCATACACACACTGAATCAGACAACGCATTGTTTCACACTTCTCAACAAGTATCCAGACCGACTTTCTCAGCAGCATATAGCACTACTTCGACTCGCGTTTTGCATGCCATTGCTCAACTATGGTCTTTTTTCTAAGAAAATCCAATTGGATTTCCCGGTAAGTAAAGCTGATTTCCAATTGCTTACCGATTTTAATCTGATCTTTAGTCGTGAGATTTTCGTTAACAAAATCGCACGAGGTACCAACCCATACATCCTCGAAGAGTTTTTACCAGATCCGGAAACAATACTACCACATGATGGCGATCCAACTGCAATGATTAAGCCCACACAAATCACCGCGGACACGTCAATCAGCACTAGATTGAATCCCTTGAAATCGGGTGTCCTCTCAAGCGGAGGAAAAGACAGTCTGTTAACGTATGGATTGCTCACAGAACTTGGCTCAACGGTGTACCCCTTATATATGAACGAAAGCGGCGGTCATTGGAAGACCGCACTTACCGCATATAGGTATCATAAAAAAACAGATCCAAATACGCAACGTGTGTGGACGAACGTCGACCGGTTTTATGGCTTTATGCTTGATCATCTGCGAATCATACGTCCCGATCATCGAAAGAAATGGGACGATACCTACCCGATACGATTGTGCATCTTTCCGTTCTATGTATTTAGCGTACTGCCGATTTTTATCAACCAGGGAATTTCGCATTTGTTATTAGGCAGCGAGTTTGATGATTTCCGCTCTGCGATTCAATACAAAGGAATACCGCATTACTATGGGTTGTATGATCAGCATCAGGATTTTGACCTACGGATGAACCACTGGTACAGGACACGGATTCCTGGATTGTCACAGTGGTCCGCGCTACGCAATATCTCTGGTCTTGTTGGTCAGCACATCCTGGTCAGTCGGTATCCTGCCCTTGCTAAGCAACAACGATCCTGTCATTCCTGCCATATTAAAAATAGCATTGTATATCCCTGTGGTCAATGTTTAAAGTGCTTGGGAATCCTCTTGTACCTGTTAGCAAAAGGAACGGACCCAACACTTATGAAGTACCAACGAAAACATATAGATCTGTTTTATAAAAATATAGGAGCCGCGTCTTTAAGTCTTGATCAGGATGAGAAGAACCACTCGTTTTTCTTACTGAAACAAAAAGGTTCTGTGCCGAAATCATCCTGTGTTGACCACGTTGAGAAAATCCATGTTCATCCATCGACGTGTGATCCTGGGTTGTATCCAGCATCATTTCGTATGGGATTACTACGAATTCTTGAACAGTACACCAGCGGGTATTGTACATTACGGAATGGTGTTTGGGTACAAACCGAACAATGGCAGGAACATCCCGTCACCGTAGCTCCTTAACCATCCTATACGCATCACGAGATCCCTCATGGTAATAATGATAGTAATGTCTGAGCAGTTCAATTTTTTGAAACCCTGCATGTTCGTAGAGTATTATTGCTGCCTGGTTGGTGATAGCGACCTCAAGTCTGATTTTTCGGATCCCTTTTTTCCTGAGATGCTCTTCTGCTGAGTTGAGGAGACATTGTCCTATTCCTTTTTTTTGATGTGCAGGGTCTACGTTGATGGTTTCAATACCGGCGACCGTGGTTCCTTCCCTATAAAGAATAACGAGAAACCCTCGTATAACTTTCTTACTTGTTTCAACAAAGACGGTGCTGTTTGCTTTGGTAAGCAGGTAGCGAAGCTGTCGTCGACTGTACGCATGTTCTTTTGGGAAACACAGGTTCTCCAGTTCAACGATTCTTTCGAGATCATTTGCTGTTGCAGTTCGAATGCGGGTGGGATGTGGCATTTACGAGAGGGTACGGCTGTCTGTTCAAATAATTTTTTTCCTTTAAACAACTCACCCTCTATTTTTTATATCATAACTTCGGTATCATTCATGAGAGTACAAGGAGTTTTTTCATGGCCCATGGAAAGAAAAAAGCAGAGATGAAGATTTCGGGGATGACGTGTGCGACGTGCTCGTCGACCATTGAGAAATCCCTTGCAAGTCTCCCTGGTGTGTCAAAGGCGCAGGTAAATCTAGGTAGTGAACTTGCCTCTGTAGAATACGATCCAACGAAGATAACACTTCGTGATTTGGATAAAGCCGTCAGCGATGGTGGATATGGGACCGTCAATGAGAAAGTAATTCTTAAGATTGGTGGGATGACATGTGCGTCCTGTGAAAAAACCGTTACTTCTGCTTTATCGGGGTTAGATGGTGTCGTGCGGGTGTCTGTGAATCTTGCGACAGAGAAAGCTTCTGTTGTGTATAATCAACGGATGGTTAGCCTTGCTGACATGAAAAAAGCCGTGGAGAAGGCAGGGTATCAGTATCTTGGAGTGCAAGGCGAGGAGAATCTTGCGCAGAAGGTCTTGGATAAAGACCTTCGAGCTAGACGGATCAGAATTTATATCGGCTTTCTCGTGGGAGTTCCCTTGATGATTCTGATGTATGTTCATCCCGGTCTTTCGATGGAACAGGTTTCGTACTTGTCATTGGTTCTTTCGACACCAACGTTCATTTATATCAGCTATCCAATATTCTCTGCAGGGTATCACGCGATTCTGAAGAGGAATCTTACCATGGACGTCATGTATTCCATGGGGATTGGGGTTGCGTTTTTTGCAAGTGTCCTGGGGACGTTTCATCTCGTATTGACCCATGAGTTTATGTTTTATGAGACCGCGGTGTTTCTTGCGACGTTTTTGACGCTGGGGCGATATCTAGAGGCGAAAGCCAAAGGTAAAACCTCTGAAGCTATCAAAAAATTAGCTGCACTTCAGGTGAAAACCGCGCTGGTTGTCCGGGGGGAACAAGAAGTTGAGATGTCTATTGAGGAGGTCGGGGTTGATGATGTGGTGGTGGTAAAACCAGGGGGGAAGATCCCGGTCGATGGTGTTGTCATACATGGAGAAAGTTACATTGATGAATCGATGGTGACTGGGGAGCCTTTGCCTGTCTCAAAAACCCCGGGCAGTACAGTGATCGGAGGTACGCTGAATACGAATAGCGTACTGCGGGTGAAGGCCACGAAGATTGGGAAGGACACGTTGCTTGCACAGATCATTAAGCTGGTGGAGGAGGCGCAAGGATCTCGGCCTGCAGTGCAGCGTATTGCTGATACTGCGGTCAGTTATTTCATTCCTGTGGTGCTAATAATCGCGGCAGTATCATTTTTCGCTTGGTATTTTTTGCTTGAGGAGACACTGCTTTTTAGTCTGACCGCATTAATCTCTGTGCTGGTAATTGCATGTCCATGCGCACTAGGTCTTGCAACCCCTACCGCGGTCACGGTGGGGATTGGTCGTGGCGCTGAACTGGGGGTACTTATCAAAAACGGGGAGGCTTTGGAGATTTCTGAGCGGATCACGACCATGGTGTTTGATAAGACTGGGACGCTGACAAAAGGGAAACCAGAGGTCACCGATATTGTTGGGGTTGAGACGGAGAACAGAGTTGTATTGGAGATGGCGGCAAGTGTGGAGACCAACTCCTTGCATCCGCTTGCCGAGGCGATTGTTCGCAAAGCCAAAGAACAAGATATTTCCCTTAAGGATTCAAGTGGTTTTGACACATTTGCTGGAAAAGGCGTGCAGGCGATCGTGGATGGTACCGTTGTTGTCATAGGGAATCGTCTTCTTTTCAAAGAACAAGGCATCGTCGTACCAACAAAGGTCGAGGAGGTGCTTGGTGGGTTGGAGGTCCAGGGAAAATCCGTGATGTTTGTTGCGTTTGATCAGCGGCTTGTGGGTCTTGTTGGCATTGCTGATGTGGTCAAGGATACGACACTGGTGTCGATGCAGCAGCTCAAGAAGATGAGGCTGCGGTTGGTGATGATTACTGGAGATAACGCAAAGACCGCGCAGGCAGTTGCACAGCAAATCGGTATCGATATAGTGCGTGCTGAGATTCTCCCGCAGGACAAGGCTCAGGAGGTAAAGAAACTACAGGCAGATGGTGAGGTGGTCGCATTTGTCGGTGACGGAATTAATGATGCACCCGCGCTTGCCCAGGCTGATGTAGGTATCGCGATTGGGAGTGGTACTGATGTCGCAATTGAGAGCGGGGAAATCGTGCTTGTGAAAAGCGATCTGTTGGACTGCGTTGCTGCGGTGCAGCTGAGCAGAAAAGTAATGGCGCGGATCAAGCAGAATCTGTTCTGGGCGTTTGCTTATAACACCGCACTCATCCCGGTTGCTGCCGGGGTGCTCTATCCGTTTTTAGGGATAACCTTTCGACCGGAGTTCGCTGGGCTTGCCATGGCGCTTAGTTCGGTGACGGTCGTGTCCCTATCATTGCTTTTGAAGAGATATGTGCCGCCGGCAAAGGAGGTGAGTATTCATGGCGATTGATCCCATTTGTCAAATGACCGTTGATGAGAAAACAGCGAAATTTACCAGTATCTATAAAGGGAAGACCTATTACTTCTGCGCACCAGGATGCAAACGAACATTTGATGCGAACCCCGAGAAGTATGTTTCCAACAAACAATAAATCTTCTTAAACATTTACGATTCCACGAGAGATGCTAGCGATCTGTTTAATTCTTCTTCTATGAAAGTTTTTTGGATACAATTGTTCGTTTCCGTTTAAGAGCGTTTTGTATCTCCATATCTACGTCTTTTGTATCGATACTGATCCAGTGGACTCCGTCATGCTCAAAGAGCTCCTGCAAGGGAAACCGCCCATCCCAAGGCTCCCAGGCCTTCTGTAGCGTCATCCCGCTGACCGTCCGAATGTTTGTCACTCCCACATGCCCCATCGCATCAGCAAACACAAGCAATCGGTCCTGCGGGATTGCAACACCCACAGTCTGCAGAAATGACCCAAGCGGTCTCACCCGCTCGGGAAGATCCCTAATATCAACTATGGGTTTAACCCGAATGACCCGATAGAGTGGAGACGGCTCACAGCTCTGGTTCCTCTCATCATAGATCACCAGCCATTGATGATTCTTCGAAGGGAATAACATCACTGGCTCCCCCATGGTCTGCTTTGTGAAATACTGATAGTACCCATCAAGCACCTGCATCTTACCAGAGTTCGTCCCCTTCGGAAGCGCATGCGTTGTTTTCTCCATCTCCACCGCAAGCAACCCCGCAAACTCCTTAGGTGATACACCCCCACCGATTTCCACATAGATTTCCTGCGGCGAGAAACACCCTTGTTGATCCCATGCACACACATCAAGGGAGGCAAGCTCCGCAATCTCAGAGGCTTGTTTGGTTAAAAACTCACGGGCGATCACCATAAAACTGAACTTATGCCAATGACCTGCAAGAGGAATCCGATGCTTCTCCGCTAGCTCCGTTAGACTCCTGCGAGCCTGCTCCCCACCGGTCGCACGCACCAAGTCTGATTGTGAAAAAAGGAACTCCTGCACAAATGAATTCTCACTGCCAAACGGAAGCACCGCGATGCTATGCGCAAGCTCCGGATCAACCTCCTCGATTGATTTCGCATACAAGGCGCCAAACACCGGCTCCTCGGTAGGCACCTTCACCCAGGTCGCAGCATCAACCAACTTGTCCATCACCATCTCAAAAGCGGCAAGGCCAAGGATGTTGCCAGCGCAGATATGACCAATCACCTCAGGTTCGTAATTCGAATGCGTGACACGCGGTGTTCCATACGCCTTCACCAGCCCATCACCGCAGGGGGAAAACGTTTGGTAGTTCTTCGCCTGAAGCTTACCGGCAAGCGGGAGGTTCTCCTTTCTTAGGATATCGAAAAAATACTCAAAACCCCAGTCCTCGATCATCTCAATAGAAAACCCAGTCACCGTCGGTAAAACGTCCCGGACGGTCTTCCTCCCATGATACGAAGGATCTCGCCATAATCCATTGACCGTATCGATTACCTCAAGCACCGCCGGGATGTCATGCGTACAGAGATACTCCTTCCGAGCGGTCTTGATCCTGTCGATGATTTTCGCAAGAGTCTCAACAGTAAACACGGGTTTGCGAAGCAGAATACCATTGCCGATATCTTCCGTAATAAATGAAAGCTTCGTATCAAATTGTATACCAGAATCCCAGAAGAAACAGTCAACCGTTTGTCCCATAGGCTATCCTTTTAGAAAACAACAGGGATGGTACTTGCGGTGTTCACCAGCTCTTGGGCGGCTTTCGCTTGGTCCAGGATCACCCGGGAGTCGCCATCCACAGTGAACAACCCTCTGATCAAGCCACGGATCGGATCTAGCTCCTTGCGGATGACTTTCTTCCAGTTCGAATATGGTCCTTTGAACACGAACTTAGCTTGTTTTGCACCCTTGACCAGATACGCATTCCTGCATCTCCCATGCCACAGATCAATGTAAAACACGACTTCGTCTTTCAACTCCTCATCAGGGGTGATTACAAACAGAAAATCACCTTCCCAGTCCTTAGCCACCTCCTGATACGTTTTATTCTTGTTCAGCTCCTCTTTAAAGGTATGGATCCATTCATCCGACGGGAAGCGCAGTATGTTCCTCACCCTCCTTTTGCATCAACTCAGCCATAATCGCTGCACAGCCACGTCCCTCAAACCCAGGCATCCGCGTAACCTCGACATCCAACACGGGGCCTTCCCGACTGCATTTCGGGCAACGCTCAAGGATCTTTACCTTATCGCCCGTGATGATAAAACCTGGGTAGCTTTCCGGTAAGGGATCGATAAAGGCAAAACGCCCAACCTGCTCGTACCCCAGCGGGTTGAGGTCATCATCAAGGACCAAGGGGATGATCACTGGAGGAATATGCTTGTAATGCCCTTCACAGCTCAGAAACACCGAGCTGCACTCAGACATCGCGTACACATCATGATATCGCTCCTGAGGGATTCCAAGGATCTCCTCGACCTTCTCACGAAATGCTTCCTCAGGAAGCCGTTTGCTCTCCTCTGCCTTCCATCCACCGCCAGTAAGGATCTGACTGTCAGGCAGACGAACAGTCTTTCCCTCTTTTTTCATCCGTTCCAAGATACGATCAAGCCAGAATGGCGGACCAGCGATATTCACCCGTTTCCCTGATTGCTCAAACTGCTCAAATAAATGAATGACACGCAAGTCAGAGGACCGCTGCACAAGAGGGCTGATCTTCGACAACGCTTTTGCCTTTATTTTCTCTGAGATGCCAATAGTCTCATCCCGCTGCATCCGCAGAAACTGCGTGGTGATTTTCATATCAAGCGCGACATGGATGTTTGATGGATCGTACAAATCATAAGCAATCCCAAAGAGACTTGCAATCGTCAGATTCGTCTGTCGCGGGTCAGGGATAAGCAAGATGACCTGGTCATTTGGATTGTAATCCATCAGTTCTATAACGCTTTTCATCGCACTGTATTTCACTCGGTTCCAGGACCGGGTATCACGGGGGATGAAGCTAAAACGACCACCAGTACCACTCGTAAACATGATACTGGTGCCTTTCTTGTTGAACTCCTCGATGACCTCATCATACGAGGGGTTGTGACTTCTGAACATCGGTTTAGGAAGAGACCCGGTGAAAATGGTTTTCAACCAGTGTAAAAACCCTCCCCCGTCCGGGTAGTTCTTGAAAAACGCATCGGGCAGGAGTGGTATCTTCTTCACATCCTCTGATGATTTGATGTTCTCAGGGGTGACTCCATTCGTCTCGCAGACCCTATGATACAAGAAGTTATTCTGATAATGATGCTGAAACGAATGACGGATCGCAGCAAACAGCTGCTGCTGTGTTTTTGAATAATTAATAAAAAACGTCTTTGGTGTATGTAACGCTGTATCAACCGGTGTCCAATGTTCCTTTGGTGGTGTTAATTTCTGTAATCGCTCAGCCCATTCTATTTTAGGTAGTGCTACCATTTCTTTTTCTCCTTTATCTGCTATAGTATCTGATTTCAACCAATATGGGTTATTATGTTCATTCTTCAAATTCATCTGTAACTTCTCTTAAAGAGGTAATTACTCCATCAAGTGGTTTCATTAACCGTAACGCGTTAATCTTATTTCCTTTCAATTTAAGTCTATTTTTTAGAAGGGCGATTGTCATGTTTATTTCACCTTTGAGAATACTTCGGAATGTTCCATAGCTTCCGGTTATTACAAAGGTAGCCTCTTTTTCATACGAATCACCCGAACTTACTATAAAATCTATTAATTTTCCATGATCGATATTTAAATAAAAATTCATCGTTGAATCACCAGGAGGGATATGTTCAACAACACCAAGGAGAGATGTCGTTACATTTTTTAAATCTTTTTCAGGATCAAGTTTTTCATGCATATACTTTTTACACTGTTCAAGCCAGTCTTCAGAAAGAAATTTTGTCATGGTTATCCCTCCCCGATTATATTTGTAAGGAGTTCTCTAAAAAGGTCCAGATCATCACTTGAAATTGCTTTCGGAATTGGAAAGAGAATATGTTCTTTTCTATAAAGCCCCTTGAAATAGAAATTTAAGGCAGATAGAATCCCGTCTATTTCCAATGATTTTTCTTGTGATTCTATAATTGCTTTATCAACACGTTTTTTTGCATCAGTATCGTTATGATCATAATAAAAATCATATTCGAGTACGGCAAATCTCCCTTGATCAAATGGACTAATAAAACCAAGTGCATGAATCAATTTATTTTTTTCCCCTACTTCTTCAAACATTGTGATCCAGTCTAAAAGATTTTTTTCGAAAGCTGTCCAAATAACACCACCCATTGGTAAAAACATACGCTGTCTCATTAATCGGGATGGAAATATTCTGTATTCATGTAACCAGACTATGTTGGTCATCTCTGGTTTTGAGTATACTTTTTTAAAGAATTCCTGTAAATCTTTATCATATATTTTTGAAATATTTTCAGGTGTTGCATCTAAAGCCTTTTCAAAATGTTGTTTCATGGGTCCTGCAAAGAGCGCTTTTAGAGGATCGTTTTCTTCTGAAAGAATTTTCATAAATTCACTATCTTTTAGAGTTGCAAGTTTCGGGCATCCGAGAATCAACGATGTAAGTGTTGATTTCTCAATTGTATAATCCACCATGCTTTCAATTATTTTTTTCTCGTCTTTATTGCAGATAATATCAACTACATAATTTAATTTCATATATTTTTTCAAAATAAACTCAAAATCTTCTGCGATTCCTGGTGTTGGACTAATAAACTCAGCTAGATATTTGCGAGAAAGAATCACGTTAGAAAATCCTATACCACGTTTTGCAATGTTAAATGACAACGTAAGGGCATCTTTTATATTTTCAAATGGTATAAACACTGCTTCCTCATCATCGAAAACTGGATTTAATCTAACTGTTGCTTGAGTAACAATAGCCGGGGGAGTTAATGATATATTTGTGAATCCGTACTCTGTTGTATATGGGTTTTGTATCTCTAAATCACTGTGTCTTCTTATATTTCCTGTATCATCAACTGTTTCGATATCAATAAAGTTATCTGCAGACCAGCCATATTTATTCCCCCATGTAGATAGTATACCTGTTGATGCGATATTTGAACATATATGCGCTCCTGCTTCTGCAACATTTGCTCGTAATCTATATTTATGTGCTTCTTTTTGAAGGTCAAATGCTGTGATACCAGCACCTACGGTGGCTGTTTGGGTTTCCGAATCAATTTCAAGTGTTTTCATCCTCAGAAGATCAATGACGATTCCTTGCTCAAGACCAAAAGCTTTAGAAAGGACTGTCGGAGCAGCCATTGATAGAAGGGTGCCTCCACTTCTTGGTAAAAAGGGAAGGTTGTTCGTATTTGCAAATTTTATTACTTTTGAAAGTTCTTCAGCGTCTTTCGGCATGACTATATAAAAATTTAAACCCGCTTCTGGAGAGATAATCGAACTGATATAGGAAGATATAATAACGGGATCATTTGTTGCCCACTCGGGTCCAACAATCTCACGTAAACCTTTTAGATTTTCATCTTCAGGGATATTTTGAAAATCATTCTCATCTAGACCTTCCGTATATTCCTTTAAAGCTTTAGCTACTTTTTCAGGACGTAATTGTGTGGCAAAATTACATTGTTTATCACAGATGCCGCAAAGAGTACAAGAATTCACTATTTCGATCAGTTTGCTTGTCGGTTTCACTTTACCTGACATCAACGATTTAAAAATCTGCATCCGTCCCTGCGGCCAATAGGCTAGAAAACCATGTTTCTTACCAGATGGACAAACCCCTGTTCCAAGAAAATCAAATCGGCACATACCACAATGGGAGCCTTTTTTCGCAATAGTCATAGCCTCGTCAAATTTTACATTTCCGACTAACATTGTTTTTTCCCTCATTATTTATTTTTTTGATTCCCTACTTTTTTCTTCTGAACCCATATGTTCTCTGATTAAGTAAGGTTATATATTGGGGCAATTGTATGGATACACCTTGCCGTGTTTTGTTTTCCTGCAATTTCTGAACCATTGAACGACGACAAATTCTACCCCGAACAAATACATTCATTGCATCTTGAAAGACAGTCTCCTCTTAAATCTTTTCTATGATTTTTTAGGAAAAATAATCATTTTGTCTGATTTTTTTTAATTTAAAACTGACAGAAGTATTATTCGTTTCTCTCATTGCAGAGAAAATTTATTTAATAATTTACAATATAACACCATATTGTTGATATCGTTATGAAAATAAAGGAGATGAAACACATTGCATGTTGCATTGTCGTCATTGTTCATGCAAAATCGGTATTACCTGGTTGTATAGATGAACAACAACCACCTGTGAAAGCCTAGACGATATCGCTGCTGATATTGTCATGCTTCTTATGGAAAAAATTTTACCGGTGTGTGTAATTTTTTCGATGTCTCAATTACCTCACAAATTACTATTGAAGGGTTTCAAAATATCTGGACGCAGCAGGTTATCGTTCCGAATGGTAATATCACAGGAATTGGAAACTCAAGAGTGACAAATGAATCTGGGTATGCTGTTGTATACGTTACCTGTAATTTTAGCAAAACCAATGTTCTTGACGTGAAGATTTCATTTAACGATCAACAGAAAGTCGTTGGATTACTGGTCGTACCAACACAGGAGGAATTTTCCTATTCACCTTTGTCTTATGCAAATCTAAGTGGTTTCACTGAGACAAATGTTACGAGCGGTACAGGACAATGGGAATTACCAGGGACGTTAACTGTTCCGAAGGGGGCGGGTCCATTTCCCGCCGTTATTCTGGTACATGGGTATGGACCAAATAATCGAGATGAAACCTATGGTTCCAATAAACCCTTTAAGGATGTCGCTTGGGGTCTTGCATCAAAAGGTATTGTGGTGTTTCGCTATGAGAAACGGACAAAACAATACCCTGAAGAATCTGCAGCGATTCAAAACTTCACGGTTCAGGATGAGATTATTGATGATGTCATAGCTGCGGTACATATGTTAAACAAAACCTTTGTTGTGAATCAGTCACAGATTTTTATTTTGGGCCATAACTTGGGGGGATGATGGCCCCACGCATTGGCTTACAGGACGCTTGAATCGCTGGATTGATTCTCTTGGCAGCACCGACCCGCCCTCTTGAGGACCTGATATTAGAGCAGACTCGATATCTTGCGAATCTTTCTGGTATCAATCAATCTGAAGAGATTAGGGAGCTTGAGCAACTTGTGATAAAAATTAAGAATTTGGATTTCAATGAAAGTGAGTTTGTTCTTGGTGCTCCAAAATCGTATTGGGCAGATTTGGCAACATATGATCCCGTACAAGAAGCGCAAGCAGTACACATTCCTTTGTTGATTCTCCAAGGCAGACGGGATTATCAGGTTACGATGACAGATTTTTCTCGATGAAATCAAACGTTTTTTGGAAATGCGACTGTCGCATTAAAACCTATGCAGCATTAAATCATCTTTTTGTGTCTGGGACTGGTACGCCGACGAATACGGAGTATTTGATCGAGGGGCACGTTGATGAAGAAGTTATTTCAGATATTGCATTCTGGATAACAAATCGATAAAGGCGTTCGGAAAAACCATCTCTATTTTCTCTTCGATATCACCGATATGCTGATTTAATAACCAACGTGTCTGTTAGTACTTTACTTCTTGTTTCAAATTTGAAGACCGTTATGTAGGTAATCCTTCTGCCTTTAATGCGAATCCAGAGACAAAGAGAAACGATTTCCGATCATTTATTGGCGGGATGTTAATGGTGATTCCGGTAAACCCACTTAGGTTCACCGCATAGGATTCAGCTCCAACGGTGACTCGTTGGAAACCCTCGGTCCCTAAAGCGGATATTGTTCCATTGTTCAGAGATAATAACCCTTTTGGTGAAAGTATTCTAAAAGGAATCAAATTAGTAAATAACATCGTCAGTACAAAAAACGGTAGAAATATCAACAGAATGATAAGTGCCACAATTACACTAGACGTGTTTTTTACCATGTTAACGATTCCTTCCAAGATTTCTAACGCCAACCACCATGCCACTAACCCTTCGCCTCTTGCATGGAAATAGCAGAAGCTATTTGAGATATTCTCGTCAGCTAAACCAGGGAATTGGTACGGTAGTGTTGTTTGTTCTAACAAGGATAAACAAAGAGGATTGGGAGATATTTTTTGGTAGTGTTCACCAAAAATTCCTTTTTCGTTCAGAAACGCTTCATATTTTAAAATCGCCTGATAATCATTTCTTTCCTGTGCATCGTATAACTTACAAAGATACTGTCGTATCTCTTCAGCTTCAGGAACTGTTACCATGGTCTTGATTTGTTTTGTTTGCCTCCCAAGATGATGGTTCACCTCGATGGTAACAAGATCGTTTTTTATTGACAGGAGGTTATGTTGCGGTGAGGCGAGCGCAGGAGTAAAGCCTGTCGCAACAACAAGTACAGCTGCTAAGAGACTTATGAGTATGATTTTTTTGTTCATTTTTTCCTCTCTATTGAATATTAATCGGCATCCTCTATTTAACTCTTTATATGTTTTACTTCGGTTAAATATAAAACGAACTGATGCGTTTTATTCGCGAAAACGTATGGAATGCCATAAATTTTTATCCCTTTAAAAACATTTAAATGTCCATCAGTAATATTGTATAGAAAGGAAGGACGTTACATGAGTCAGAGCCCGCTTGGAAAAAATCTTGGAAAATATTTTTTTATTTATGTCTTGTGTTTTTTGTTTTTTTGCACCAGTTTGCATACTGCGATGGGTGAAAGCGCTCAAACGTGTTTTGTAGCATCAAATCGTGGTTCAAATCGTCATCGTAGCGACGGGGGAGACATCCCGACGTGGTCTGTGGGGGATCAATGGGTGTACAACGTCGATCCTCTTTACTTTTCAATTCCCAATGCCTCATTTTCTGGGTCTATTCAAAATTTCAAACAAAAGGTTATTGAAATGACGGATGGATGGTATCTGATGGAGATCACCGGTCAGATTAGCGGACAAATCATAATCAACGGTGTCCCAGGGCAACTTACCGGTCAGATTACTGGTGAATCTTCCGCCCGTGTTTCTGATCTTGCCGAAGGAACTACTGATCTTTATTCCCAGGGGACGATTACTATGCTTTTCGTACCGTTCCCCTATGAAATGAATGTTGTTACCAGCTCCTCCCCTTCACTTGAGTTGTATGATTTTCCTTTGTTTGTTGGGGAACAATGGCAACTTGCCGGCATGACCTCCGTCTCAGGCTCTTTTAATGTCCAAGGGGTGTACGAGCAATCATTTAACGAAAGCCAATGGATCGACGAAACCGGCACCTGTATTCAGGAAAAATCGATAACCGTTCCCGCAGGAACCTTTCAGTGTTATGAGATTGGACGATCACGTTCAGAGAATCAGGCTTGGTATTCGACTGATGCTGGAAATATCGTACAATCTACCATCGATCAAAGCGATGAGAACATGACCATTCAATTAGTTCTTAGCCTTCAATCAATTACCACTGCTGTGCAGCCAATCACTATTTCAGAGGACATCATGCCAGCGATGGTCGCCCCTGGTGTATCTGTTGTTGTTTCTGGTCAGGCGATCTCATCTAGCTCTGGTAGTCCAATTCAAAATGGCGTTATCACTCTGCAGATTCCCGTGACGGGAGACAGCTGGACCACGACAACGAACTCTGCTGGGTTTTATTCCATGGTTATCGACGCACCGACCATGAGCGATGATACGCTCTCTGGCAGAGAGACCGGCTCTGGAGGTGTTATTGTCCATTGCACAAGCGGGAGTCTTTTTGGGTATCGGGTGCGAACGTTAACGACAGTTCATGACACTGCACCAACCCTTCCTTCCATCCAAGGCCCAGTGCAAGGAAAAATTCGTGTCTCCTATCCCTATACTTTTATGTCGATGGACTTGGAAAACGATGAAGTGTTTTACTTTGTTGACTGGGGTGATGAGACCAACAGCAGCTGGGTTGGTCCTTCTGCTTCAAACGAGGCGATAACTTTAAGTCACACGTATCAAAAAAAGGGA
The DNA here is from genome assembly GCA_002900555.1 of Thermoplasmata archaeon M9B2D. The sequence continues at coordinate 21,570 of MUGD01000010.1, forward strand.
AGTTACCTTATAAAGGTAAAAGCCAGGGACGTTTTTTATGCGGAGAGCGACTGGGGGACTCTTGAGGTCAGCATGCCAAAACTCTCGTCATCGCTTGTTTCTTTGAAATGTTTGGAAAGATTTCCATTTCTATTCAACCTGCTACAGTATCTCCTGCTGCGGTGACCTGTCGTTGTTGTATAGAAATTTTCGATTCTTCCGGTACCTCTCAATACCGTCAGAATTTCATTTTTTCTTCAACACTCATAATTAAAAAATCCGCGTTATCTTAAGTTTTGTTAATAGATTGACGAACAATATTTTTATTTATGACAAAACATTTAAATTAGTATTCTGCATTGATACACAGAGAGGATTGATTTCATCAGATTAAGAATCGTCGGTATCGTACTCTTCATCTTACTGTTGCTTGGTAACCCAGTCGGTGTCGGGTATGCAGAAACACAGAAGAGCGTTCTCATATACAAGACCGGATCCCTCTGCCAGATTCAAGGAAATGATCATATCGTAGTGGTTATTGATGCACAACTATATCCTTGGATACAAAAGAGATTCACTCGATATCTCAACGAGGTACAGGAGCGTTTCCCCGTGGAATTTTCCATACTGAAAGTCAATGGTCTTCGCAGTCAGGATACTATCACCCCCGCAGAACTCAGAGGCTCCTTACAGAAAGAATATGCAATGAATGATACAGTAGGGGCATTGCTTGTTGGACAGATTCCCTATGCATTATGGAAACAAGGTGTTGGGAACAACAGTGGTGTGTTAAGTGTGTTCTACGAGGATCTGGATGGTGAGTTTAAGGATACAGATGCAGATGGTTTTTACGATTATCATAGCTTTGGTCCTCAGGAAGGTCCTGAGATTTGGTTGTGCTGGATGCGACCACCGATAATAGGACAAGCGTTCTTCATGAACAGATTTTTGGAAAAAACTCATAACTATTATACCGGTGAGATACGCATAGCGAAAAACGCATTTGTCGCATGTCATGAGGATTACGATAACAATTTCTACGGACCTATCGGCGTCGTCCCTGTCTTACAGGATATTTATGGTACTGCTTATGTCGATACGGATGGAGAGGAAACTGACATAACGATAGATGGTGAAATCTGGCGGCAGCTCCGTCGTAATCGATATGAGATTTTTGACACATGGCAGCATGCCAATTTCCGATATCAAGCGTGGGACTCTGGTGGGTTTTCTTCATTGAAGATCCTTTGTCTATCCAACGGCGCTCTTATGACATTTCTATACGGGTGTCATAGCGCGGATTTCTGGGAAGCACCAGGAACCACACCATTGAATGTTAACATCGCGGTTTCCTATGTGTTTGGACGCTCCATTGGTCAGGCTGCCAGTGGGACCTCGTGGAGTTATGGGACCGAATATAAATATATGGTATATGAAGCGATGCGGGATTACAACGCATATCTTGGGAACGCCTGGTTTGCGATGGAATCGTATGTCGAGACCGCTTCGTTTGTCCACGAGCGATATCCTGATCGGGACCCCCATACCGAATGCGCAGGAAACAGCCTAATCGGCAACCCGTTTCTTTATGTAAATTACGAAACAATAGAGAGAATTAGTTAAATCTTTATTTTTTTAAGCAAATACTATTTCTTTGTACAAAAAATAAAAAGATACCTTTTAATTCTCATGTACTCGTAAGAGATATATAAGGATAATGAAATGAACCTATTCAGCATTGAATCTTACGTAATGTATATATTCAATAGTTAGGTAGAACATGAGACAAATACTTGTGATAGTAATAGGCATTCTCCTCCTCTGCGTAGGTTTTTCAGGTTGCATTAATCAAGCAGAAGAAGGAAATCAAAAACATAGCGAGTTGTTGACGATAGGTATAAGTGAGGGTCCTCATGGGTTTTTCCCATGGATTACTAGCTATGATATCAATACATTAGCAATAAATTTTAATATTTTCAATCCTTTGGTGATGTTTGACAACAGTTTCAAGCTCTTTCCTAAACTTGCGAAATCATGGAATAACCCAGATAATTGCACATGGCGGTTCTTCCTCAGAGACGATGTTACGTTTCACAATGGATATAATTTCACGGCACATGATGTCAAATTTACAATCGATTTTATAAAAAATAATAAGAGTCATGTACTACGGGATTTACTTACTGAGGTTAAAGAAGTCAATGTTGTAAATACGTATACAGTTGATATCGTAACATTTCAACCATTCCCTATTCTTTTAAACAAGTTGACAAATATACCCATCGCCTCTCAGAAATATGTAGAAGAAACATCAGAAAAATGGCCTGTTGGGACGGGCCCCTATGCACTTGAAAACTATACATGCGAAAAAAACATTACCTTAGTACGATTTGATCAGTATTCTATGGGTCATCCTGCTATAGAAAAAGTTATTTACAAAATCATACCAAATAGCGAAGATCGGAAAAAAGCACTCATCGCAAAAGAGATTGACATTCTGGAACATGTCCCTCAACCATACATCGATGAGATACTCAATTGTTCAGGGATTACGATAAAAAAAATCTCCAATCCAACCGTATGGTACCTTGGGTTTGACTTTAGGGAAAACAATAGCAGTGCCTTTCCAGGGATGAAAAATCCATTCTCGGATGTACGCGTGAGAAAGGCAATGTATCATGCGATTGATATCGATAGAATCATTAAACGATTGGACTTGGCCGCAGAGCCTGCCTCACAGTTCCTATCACCATTGATTTTTGGGTATAACCCTGAGATAAAACGATTGCCATTTGATTTGAATCTTTCCAGGCAGCTTCTAAAGGACGCAGGGTATGAAAACGGATTTACTATAACGTTAGATGCCATTGAAGAAGCCCCAATGCAAATCCAGATTTCTGAAGAAATCGCACAACAACTCTCCCAGGTGATACATGTCACCGTGAATATAATTCCTGCAATGCAATACTATCAGAAATTAGATGAAACCAACTTCTCCATATATTTTATTGGCTGGATTCCGGCGACGGGTGACGGTGGGGAAATATTTGATTACCTCCTACGATCTGAGCACCACCCCCTTGGCATCGGATCATATAATTTTGGGTTCTATTCAAATCAAACCATTGATGACATAACCTCGGAAATTAGCTATACCATGGACCAGAAGATACGCTTGGAGCGTATGAAGCAGGGATTTAAGATTGCCATGGATGACGTTGCATGCATCCCTCTGTACATTAGCGTTTGCAATATTGCTTTTCCAGAGTATCTCGAATGGAGTCCGCGATCAGATCTCAATACCCTTGTGGAAGAAATTACTGTTAAATAACCGCGGTGAGATACGTTATTGTTGGTGCAGCAAGGAATGAAGAAGTTCCACAGCCTTAAATTAAAAATCATTTTTCCGCTTCTTATTATTCTTCTCATTGTTTTTCTTACAAGTTCATTGGTGATCATTGATAGAGAGTCCAAAGCAGCAAAAACATCTCTTATTACTACCGCCACCTCCTTCTCCAGCCTATCAGTGGTCTATGTCATAGACAATTATAAGATCCTCTACGAATCCGGATTTTATAAATTCACTGAAGTCATCGATGATCTGATGAAGCTAAATACTGACCTTGTAACAATACAAATCGTTGATGTGAACGGGAAAATCCTCTTCGACTCCATCGAGATTCAGGAAGGAAAATATGATGAAAGCACACTGGGGGATCGGTTCCTTGAAAATGAAACGCTCATCCAACGAGCAGGAGAACCATCCTCCTCACTTTTCATTAATGAAGAAACGCGCTATATCGATATCATCGAACCGTATTTCGAGCAATGGGGCAGACATGATTATTCGGTGAGATATATCTTTACCCTTGCCAGTTTGGACTTAATGACCTATGAGTTGATAGTCACGATATCGTTGTATTCAGGTGTCTTTATCATCGTTTCTTTTCTCCTGATATTCTTCCTTTTTAATTATTTTATCTCTGCTCCTATCGGAGAGCTTACAAAAGGCGTCCGCAACATGGGGAAAGGCACCCTGGGCTATGAGGTACAGATACAATCAAAGGATGAAATCGGTGAACTTGCAACCGCATTTAACACCATGAGCGCTGACCTTAAGGTCTCCCGCGATCATTTAGAGCAATATAGTAAGAATCTGGAAAAACTTGTGACTGAGAGAACAAAGGAGTTAGAAGAAAAAACCAGACGTCTTGAACAAATCAACAAGGATTTGACGGTTGCACGAGAAGAACTTAGTGTTCTTAATAAGAATCTTGAGCAACGCGTACATGAACGAACAAAAGAAGTGGAGACCCTCCTTAAACAAAAAGACGAGTTTATCACCCAGCTTGGCCATGATCTGAAGAACCCGTTAGGCCCGTTAATTAATTTGATCCCACTGCTGGAGGAACAGGAGAAAGATACCGCAAAAAAAGAGATGCTTGCTGTTCTGCATCGGAACGCGTCCTATATGAAAAACCTTGTTGTAAAAACACTTGAACTCGCAGTGTTAAACTCCCCAAATACCAGGTTTTCCATGGAAACGCTGAACTTGTGTAACGAGGTCAACACCATCATAGAAAATAAAAAGATCCTCTTTGAAGAACATAATACGACCGTCATAAATACCATCGATCCTGCCGTATCGATTAAAGCTGATCGCTTACGGTTTGAAGAACTCCTGACAAACATCTTTGAAAATTCGACAAAGTATTGTCAGCGACAGTGTAAAATAACCATCGATGCAAAAAAAGAAGATGATTTTGTCGTCATCTCTATCACAGACAACGGTATTGGCATGAGCAACGAACAAATTGAACGAATCTTTGATGAGTTTTATAAGGCAGACTATGCACGTCATGATATCCAGAACACGGGATTAGGCATGTCGATTTGTAAAAGAATCGTCGAGAAACATGGGGGACGTATATGGGTGGAAAGCCCAGGTCTTGGGAAGGGCATCACCGTGTTTTTCACCATGCCGGCAGAGTCATCAGACATCTGAAAAAAGAAAGATACCCTCCTAGGTGTACGCACATCATGATGCCTTTCCGGTTCATCTGTAGAAATGCATATTAACGGCTTATTTGATATATCGCTTGAGGAAGAAAAAAACCATGAAAAAAATCATGCTTGTTGATGACGAAAAAGACCAGATTTATTTCATTAAAACCTCTTTTGAAAATCTGTTTGGAAAAGAATACACTATTATCCCTGTTGAAAGCGGTGAGAAATGCTTTGAACTATTACAGAACGAAGAAATTCCCCATCTGATTCTTTTGGACATCATGATGCCGCAGATGAACGGGTGGGAGGTCTTTGATCGGTTACGTGCGCATCCCTCTTGGAAGGACATCCCTATCATATTTCTGACCGCCCGGACCGATGAATTCGCTGAGCATGCCGGTGCTCTCATCGCAGAAGATTATATCAAGAAACCTATCGAGATAAAAGAGTTAAAAACACGCATAGACAACGTGTTGAAAAGAGCCGGGAAAAAATAGCGTTAGAGATTGTTTGTTTTGTTCCCAATGATCATATTTTTTCAGGTAGTATATTGGATTTATATACCTCGGTGACGTACAGATAATCATAATTTGCGATATCCTCAGGGAATTTCTTTCGCAGATCCTCCATGACGCGATAGAAATGCTCAAAATTCGTCGCATAGAGCGTGATTTCCAGATCATACCCGCCAATCGCTTTATGGATTTCCCAGAGGAAGGGATTGTCACTGAGATAGGTGATAATCTGGTTTTTTTTGTTGTAATCCCGCAGGGAGAGGTTTACGATAAATTCCCGCAGCCCAAGTTTATTGATGTCCATGGTAATCGAATATCGTTGGATGACCCCTGATTTAATTAGTTTGGTTATCCTGGAATGTATCGTCACTGTCGACACATTGATTTGGCTTGCGATGTCAACGCTGTTGATTCGTGTGTTTTTCGCAAGTAAATTAAGGATTTTATAGTCCACCAGGTCTATGTTGACCGTTTGTCCGTTGTATCGGTATTCATAGGCTCGTTCGTGGGATGCTGCAAGCTCGTTGAGCAGCAATGAATGTTTATAGCCGAATGACTCGTAGAGCTGGGAGAAAAATATTTCTTTGAAGTAATACCGGTAGTGCCGCAAGGTCTCTTCGTAGAATGCATAAAAGTGATTTGGGGACTTTACTAAAATGGTTATGATGAGGTCGTATCTGCCCTTTGTTGATGCGACGCTCCAGGTATTGTGGTGGTTGACGAAATGGTTTATGATTTCCCTTTCTTTATCCGGTGATGCATATTGTAAGACGATGTAGAGCCGATAGACGGAAAACCCAAGTTTGAAGACGTCGACCATTGCATTAAAATTTTTTATAATGCCTTTCGTCTGTAGTCGTTTGATGCGGTATTCTACGACGCTCTTCTGAAGACCGACTTTTTTTGCGACGGATGAAAGCGATTGTCTTGAATTTAAAAAAAGGTGGTAGAGGATTTTATGATCCTTTGAATCTAATTCTCTCACAGCAAAACCATCGTTTATTTCACTAATAAATTTTTCCAATGTTTTCTAGTGAAGTTTAATTACAATATATGCAACAAATTAGGTATTTATTTTTTAATAATATAAAGGATAATTATTAAAAAGTATTTTTTGTTCTATATCTATCATTATAACTTTTTTGTCTATGTTGGCATTTTTCTTAGCACAATCTGTTTTTTCGTACAAAATATGAAATAGAAGTTTTATAACCGATTAATTATGTCCAATATATGGAGAAATTAATATGAAAGGAAAAATTGGTGGGCTACTTATTTGTATGCTGTTGATCGGAACACTACTCCCAATAGGATCTGCCACTCAACCTATTCTAAACGACGTACAACGATTTAGTAATTGTTATATTGTCGCAGAAGGCAGACTTACAGAAAAAGATTTCCCCTCGATCATTGGCACAAGCATGTGGAAAATATGCTATTATCGGCCGTTTGATGACGACCGTGCGAATGTTTTCTATTGGTTTATCCGGTTCAACGAGACTTCAACCGTAACGATCTATTCAGAAGAAAATGGTGAGATTCTCTGGCAACACCAGGGGGATTTGGTCCCGCAACTACGCATGATACGGTTTAAAGGCATCTACCTCAATGAACTAACCGAAGAAGGGAAACTGCATATTGAACTGCGTGGAACCCTCACTCAAATCCAAATCATAGAGAAATAACTAGTCACTGTTTTTTCTCTTTTTTTTTAGCATTTACTCACCCTTTATGCTAGATGCCATTGCCCTGTCACAAGAAATCATGAACGGAAATAAAACCGGGCGAAAAGAGTTTCTTTTGGCAATACAAAGATTATTAATATCCATCTCCTTATAAATATACATAATGAAAGCATCTGTGACGGTCATCCTTTGCTTATTCCTCCTCTGTTCGAATCTGCAAGTACAGGGCATAGGGCAAGAACACATACACGTCCCCTCATCACCGCTTGTCATTCATCAATCTCTACGACAACCCATCGCGGATGCTGTGGTTGCGGATGAAAGCGATCCGTTCTTCAGTCTTATCAGTACCAGTGTCGCCTGTTGGTATGATATGGAAACGAACGAAAGCGGTCTTCTGCCGTTGTTGCTCTCTTCCGCAGGCAATCTAACCGATGCGCAGGCACGTTTTCTTGAATCGTATCTTCCCTCTTATGCAACTGTTCTTGCGGTCGGTGCGCACCTCAATACGTCGTATCAGACAATTGAGATCGTAGGGTCTGCCCCTACAGTTGCCATAGAACTGGCAAGACAGGTTTTTCTCATAGCACCAACTGTCCTTATCGTTCCCTATGACACTGAGGATGCGTACCACCTTGGTCTCCTCGCCGCACCGCTTGCAAGTTACCTTAACATCCCGATCCTTCTCTATGACCAGAACGAGGAGGAGCTTCAAATCGCCTGTACGCAGCTTCATACGACACAAGCGTATCTTGTCGGGAATGGCACGCTTACCCTGTCTAATGTCACCATCACATCGCTTCCCAGTGAACAGGTGATCACAGAAACGGTTTTATCTGCCGTTACAACACTTTTTGGTTCCATCAACTATCTGACCATGACCAATCCGGTAGACATCATCCCGCCAGAGGTCATCGACACAGCTACGGTAACAATGCATAAGCAAATCACCAATAAAAAAATCATCCTTCTGGGTAAGGAGCTTGATATCGTTGGCACAGATACCTGCCAGGCTACGATCTCCATCCCTGATGGTATCACCCATATACAGATCATTGGGGGGATCTCAGAAAAACAAGGATCCTTGTTTGGCTGCTTTCCGCCTATCGATCCTCTTCTTTTCATGACCCTTACAGATGGACAGGGGCAGATTGTTGCATATGCCAATAGCATGGGCTATGAGGTTGGAACCACATATCTTGAGACACTCACCTGTAACGCATCTGGAACTTACACTCTTACGATAACGGCGTACCATGGGATAAAAGGTGGTTTTTTTATCCAGCGAGGACTGTCTTTTGTTGATGCGGATATCACTCTTGATGTCACCATTTCAGCACTAAGCTCCCCGCATCTTCCCCTCATCCCAAAACTCTCCAGCATTGCACCATACCTTACTGCAGCACATGGAGGGCTCCTTATCGCAAATGCCTCTTGGGAGCTTACGGATTCTTCCTATGCAGCTGCCGCTCAAGGCCTTGGAGCTGGGCCATGGTATGCTGAATGCCTCCATCCCTTTACCAATGCAAAAGTCAACACAACAGTCCAGCAGCTAAAAAGGACGTTAGACACACTTGAGACGTACGACCTTCTCAATGGATATCTCAGTGGGCCTGCTTGGCTTGCGATCCTTGCGGACACCACCATGATTCCCATGTACTACTACGGGCCGTCTCAAGCAGGGATCCCTGAACGGGGGTTACCGTCTGATAATCCCTATTCCCTTGACCAGAACCTCTCCCTAGGGCGTCTCATCAGCTGGGATGTTTCTGATGCATCTGTGTTGATTGCGCGGACGTTCTTCTATGAACCCCTCTGTGGAACCCCAGAGGATTCGAGTGATTGGCATCACCGGTTCAGTTTTGTATTCGGAGAAGGATTTGGTGAAACAGGAGGGATATTCCATCAGATGCCCTACGCCAGGGAAATCAGGAAGTATAATTTTTCCTCAACAGTGTATGGGATCCTGCGGAACAGTCGACAGTATATCGAGCGGTTCAAGGTTTTCACCGCGGCGAACTACATCGAATACCTTGGTCACGGTGACTGGTTTTGGCTCCCTGCATCGTTCTACGGTCTTGATATGTATTCAAAGGCAGTGGATGTCGCCCATGCCAAAGACTGGATCTATGACAAGCCAAGCGTTTTTTTGACCTCCGCGTGTTTGATGGGACGCACCGATGGTCTTCCATCCCAGATGAACATTGGGCTTACCATGCTTCATGCAGGGTGCAACGCTTTTATAGGGGCGACACGGGAAACCGGTCAGGAATCCGGGCTTACGGTTCTGGAAAATCATTTGATTGTTGATGACTGGAGCGTCGGCGAGGCGTTACGTGGGGAAAAGCGTGTAGATGCAGAGCCACCGACTTTTTTTGTTCGCGTGTTGTATGGCGATCCTGCCTTTAATCCGTATGAGCCCTTGCATGGTTTTTCCAGTCAAGGGCGACCGGTCTTACGAGCGTTGTAAAGACACAGAATGTGTATTTTATGGAAAGGCGGACGTAAAATTGAGAAAGTTATATAGTTGGTGAGAAGAGGAGGAAAGATGGATGAAAAAAATAACGCTCCCTCATATTTTACGCCCCTAATTAACAATTGTTAATTCCTGTTTATATCACTTTCGTTTTTATTGGCCTTTTTCCAGACAAAACAAACACCAGGGAAAGTACTCCCCAGATACTGTATTGCTCCCTTTACATCCCTTCTGCAGGATCCTTCACCGTTTCTTCAACGATCCGATAGGAGGTAGTGATCTGGACCGATGACGAAAGCATCGCGAACACCGGGCAGTATTTCTGCTGTGACAGTTCGATAGCCCGTTCAAGATGCATCTGATTTAATCCAGAACCAACGAACACAAACTCAAGATGAATGGTTGTAAACACTTTTGGATGTGTCTCAGACCGCTGTGCGGTAATAACGATCTCGAAATCGCTTAACTGTACCTTTTTCTTTTGTAAAATCGATACGACATCACAGCCGGTACAGCTGCCTAATGCAAGCAACACAAGCTCCATCGGACGTGTCGCAGCATCAAACCCCGCATGCTCTTTTGTACTATCGATAGGCACCCAGTGATTGCTGTCTGCCTTACCGATAAACGAACAACCTTGTATTTGTTTTATTACTGCATTCATCGATGTTCACCATTGAACTGAATATCTATTTCTACGGTTTAAATCATCGCCTTTACGGAGATGATTATTTATACCATCGGATGTTTCTTTTTCCCATGTACCTGTACCTTCAACTCCTTAGTGTTTTTGGTATCATCCCCACTATCATTCTGCTGTATCTGAATAGAAAAAAAATACACCTGAAAACACTGTGTGTCTCACTTTGTGTCTTATTTTTCATCGCGGTGCTGTGGGATCAACTCTCTGTTCGGATGGAGCTTTGGACCTTCTCACAGGACCAGATGGTGGGAAACATCCTTGGATTGCCTGTCGAGGAATATCTATTTTTTATTTTCGTCCCGCTGCTTTGCATCAACATATACCTGTTCATTGAAGAAATGTTTAGAAGACAAAAAAATAATCACTGAGTTTTTCGTAAAATTGAATTGTGTGTTTCTTTAGTTGTTTTATAACGATACGGATAGGAAGTTAATTGTTGATGAGGATTTGGGAGGAAAGAAAAAAATTGCGCTCATCAACAATTACACCTCTTTAAGTTAACAATTGTTAATACCCTATATAAATGTTTCGATTCTAATAGAAATCCCCAGTGGAACGGAAAGATAAAACAAGCATAATCAGGAGAAAACGTGATTCTATTATCAAAGACAACGTATAGCAGAATCAGGCGAATTGTCAACGACATCATCAGTACTCCTCCCTGGTGGGTTCAAATATAGTAGCAACGTTTTTTCATCCCATTGCGCATCTAAAAAAAGCATAAAATATTGAAACCTAAGAAAAACAAATATTTAAATCTTCATATTATTATTTATTTAGTAATGGTCACTATCGAAAATAAAAAAGGGTTGAAATATTTCTTATTTGGCAGCCTTTACTTTTCAGAAGGACTGATGATTGCCATAACAACCGTAGCGACCTCACTGTATCTCAGAGAAAAAGCAATCTCAATACCACTCACCACCCTCATCATCGGCATTGTCAACATCCCCTGGATGCTCAAATTCGTCTGGGGTCCTGTCATTGATTATCTCATCAGATTCGGACGAAAAACCTTCATCATCTTTGGGGGGATGCTCTCCGTTTCCTGTATGTTCCTAGCCTCCTTTGTCGATCCAAGCATGTCACTACTCCCCTTTACTGCCCTGCTGTTCCTCAGCCATGTCGGCATTGGCTTTATCGATGTCGCAACCGACGCATGGGCCATTGATGTCTCAACAGAGAAAGACCGTGGAAAGATCAATGGCTCGATGTTTGCGGGGCAATACGGAGCCTGGGCAATCGGTGCTGCTCTCTTTCCTGTCATAGGTTCTCACTATGGATATCACGCGGTCTATCTGCTCAATGCGCTGATGATCCTGCTTATCCTTCTTTTCCCATTCATCGTCACGGAAACATCAAAATATAACCTAAAACAAAAGATAGCGTCTTTAGTTCTCACAGAATTTAAGAAAAAAACCGTTCTTTTGGTAGCAGTGTTTTC
>MUGD01000346.1 GCA_002900555.1 Thermoplasmata archaeon M9B2D
TGAACATGAAATAGTACAAGAAGAAGCGATATTCAACGAGTCCCAAAAACCCATTGAGAAGTCCAAAAGCAAGCAAAATAGCTATAGAAACCGGTATGATCCGCTTGATTGAGCCTACTAAGTTAAGGATGATATAAGTCAAGTAATATAGTACAATCACACCGATGAACCAAAGAGTCAAAATGGGAGGGCCAAATTCTGGAGCCACCACAAGTTGCATCCCAAAGATATGAGCCAATAGATAGAACGGGTTAATGCGCAAATAATCAAGAAAGAAGAGAAAAAGGACCAACGCAATCCAATAGAGGGGAAATATTCTCAAGACTCTTTTCTTCAGGAATGTGAGCCCTTTCTTGACCGAGTTAATTTCCCGATTATTTGGATTCAGATATAATCCAAATCCAGACGCAAACACAAAGGACCCCATAGCGGCATATATTCCTACATTATTTACAACAAACACACCATACCAATCTAAATCGTTGTAGAAATTATATGCATAATTAATAGGAACATGAATGAGTAAAACAACGATTAAAATCGAAATAATTCGAAGCATGTCTATTTCGACTAATCTTGTGTTCGTCATGCTCAATTTACGAATTAATGAACAGTATAAGAGTAATGTTAGACGTAAGAATTATGCCAAATTAAAGCAGTCCAGCTTCTTCTAATAACTCATCTAAGACCGAATCTGCTAAACCTGGAAAGAATCTCATCGGAAACGGTAGAATAGTATTTTCAACTCTTGCAGACGGGATTGATTTGATCTCATGTGTGATTCTCTCTGATTCACTCACCTTCTCAACAAGAAAGTCTGTCCACATGAGCGGCTCTATTGCCGAGTGGAACTCTTGGAAAAACTGGTCTGGGAAAGCTTCTCGAAGCTTATCTCTGATGACTTCTCCAGATGTGACTCTTGAATCCCATCGGATTCGAAAGACAACCCAGATAGTATCGCCTGCATTTGGATTTATGCGGATAGTCAGTCGAATGACATCCTCCTCAATTAGATTGTTGAGAATTGAGCGAACTCTCCTTGCTGTTAGCCCACTATCTTCAGCTATAGAAGTAATGGACTTCCTTGGATCATTTCTGAGGCTCTTGATTACTTTGAGATGAAGAGTAGATAGTTTTCTCTTACCTCCACGGTGCGTTGGAAGGGGATGAATCTCACAATCTCGTACAAGGTCAAATCCGCGAATGAACTTACCAAACTCATTGAGCTCTTCAGAATACCTGTAAGCTCCTATTACTACACATGCACCATAGGAGTCGAATCCAACGCTGCTGACGAGTTTGTGATTTCCAATACTATTAATGAGTGCATCATCATTGAGAGAAGAACCGGAGTAAGCTAGTGCAAGAAAGGGAGTCGCATTCAACATCGCGGGGCTGAGGGATAGGGCAAATTTCGCAATAATGCCCTGCTCTTGCAGTCTTTCCATTCGATTCTTTATAGCATTAGCAGTGACCCCGAACTTTCGTGACATGACTTCATAGGACATCCTACAATTGACTCGTAAATCTCTGAGAATCACAAAGTCTATGTGGTCCAAGTCATGCACCCGCTTTTGATGAGAGCCTTGGCTCACATAAATAGCCTCTCCTGATAAGACGTTTGATGAGAATTCCATCCGCAATAATATATCGGATACTATGCAAGTCATGATGGGCTCTTGGACAAGACATGCACTTGAAAGCTCAGACCTAGGTTCTACCATTCGAAGAAATCATTCTCACAGGTGCCAAAGAAGAAGGCGAATGTAGCATTGCTCTTGAAACAATTGATGATGATTATCTAATTACTGCTTGGTAAGAAGAAATGCGTTCAAATGAACCACTAGCTAGACTCGCTTTGAGTTGTAATGTCGTTACCCAAATTTCCCTTTTTTCTTATTCTTGGCATTAACTTATAGACTACAACTAATGTAATTATAATCCCAGTTAAGATACTAACAATTTGTATTGTTGACATAGAGTACCAATCTTCTTCAGACCAGATTTCAAAACTGAACGTGACTACTTGTGTTGATGTATTGCTCACAAAAATGAAATTCCACGTGCCAGATCTTCCTGAGGCGAATTGTATGCTGTAACTTCTTTGATACACATGGTACAAGAACGTTGATTCATCATTAAGACCTGAGCTATCGTAGTCCTCAGAATGAATAACATACAGTTCCACTTCACTATACTCAGCTGAGAACCAACCTCTGACTATATCTCCTTGATTGCAGCCGACTTCTACAGTAGCGGATAATCCTACATCAATTGAGATCTGTCCTTCAACTATGCCATAATAATGTGGGAACTCTATTTGAATCATCGATACAAGTACAAGAACAGCAAATACAACACATTCCCCTTTTCTCACTGCT
>MUGD01000098.1 GCA_002900555.1 Thermoplasmata archaeon M9B2D
CCTCCTTAGAAACCACCTCAAACTCAGGCAGACTCACATCATCACCAGAAGAAGAAGCCGCCACAGGAGACACCTCCTCCTCAACCGACTGCACCACCGGCTCCTCAGAAACCTCCTTAGAAACCACCTCAAACTCAGGGGAAACCACATCTCCCTTAGAAGAAGCAACCTTGGGAGTAAATATCTCTGATGATTGGCTTGATACTGCTTCGGTTTGCAACGGTTTTCCAAAAATGCAGATGTTCTTTACTGTCCCATATTCATCTTTTACGAGAAAACCAGTCCAGGTTATCGTACGAATCTGATCATCTTTCGTTTTTAAAGGAAGGACAAAATTTTCAATCCAGGTAGTATGCTGAATCGAATCAAGAAGATCCCTCCATTGTCTTGTCGACTCTGCAGGGACCATTATCTCAATAAATTTTTTATGTATCATCTCATCTCTTGTAAATCCTGTAAGACGCTTGCTTTCTTCATTACATTGAATAATTTCCTTATCAAGATTAAGGAAAAGTATCAAATCTTGATCTGAATCAGTATATTCTTTCTTATCTATGATAGGGATTACGCTCATCTCCAAACCAACAGGAAGAATTTCAACCTCGTATGTTTTTCTATCATTTCTCTATCACCTGATTATTTTAAAACGTTTTGTTTTAACAAAAATTAACAAAAAAATACAACACACGAATAACTATTCCTGGGGTATAGTCCGAAAAAAGTAGATAACAGACATGGTTCCATAATAAAAATGCATAGAAGAAAATGAATCATTACTTCTCGTCCTTACATAGAAATCAGAGGTTGTTCATATGATAAAACAAAATGAAACCTGTTACATAGCGAAGTCTATATTCCTATGACATAAAAGTATAAATATACGATTAGTGTTGATATGCTTGGGATTCAACTAGAGGTTCGGAAAATACGGAGGGGTACAAATAAAGTTGAAATTAGAAAAAGAACAACCTACACATTCTAATGACGATGTACCAAGTCATATCCAGAAGGCCGCTGATGTAACAAAACCACTACCACCGGGAGAACAAAAGGAGAAAAGACCCGAACCAGAGCGGAAACTTATTAAATTTGATACACCGGAAAAACCTGCCACAATCAAGGTTGAAAATACATCGATTGTGACAAAGGCTGGAGGGGATAAAACTCCTAGCGCAGCAGTAGACATCGCACGAGAAGAGCTAGAGCAACGACGGACCATGCTCCAAAACATAAAAGATTTTGATTTTCAAATCAAAAAAAATCAAGAAGATATCAACAACATTGCCAATAAAGTCGAAAGTCTCTCAAAGGACCTTGATGATCTTGTAAGTTTATACGAAATCGTCTCGGAACAGATGAATCCGTTTGTAGGATTATCAAAGGTCACTAAAAAAAGATTAGATGCTTTAGAGAACATTATTAAGGAGGTAGAGGGGGTAAAAACAAAAATAGGCGATATTGAAGCTATAGTTGAGAATACAACTATTTCAGAAAAAAGAAACAATACACTAACACCAAGTAAAAGCCCTCTTAATGTCTCATCAACACAATCAACAGGAGGGCGATTGTCAGTCACCGCAGAAATAACAGACAATGAGGTAGATGATCTTCTCAATAGATCACTGGAATCACTACTGATGGAACAGAAGATTGACACTATTATCAATGAATTTTTCATAAATTTAAAATAAAGGAAATCCGTTCATAGAAAGGAGAAGGTGGATGAGCGAAGGAGATAAAAACCAGCAAGAAAAACTCCTTGACGAATTTGAGGTAAATATAGAATTAACTACCATTGTTGAACAAAAGATCCTACCTCAAAAAATCGTACAACGAATTAAAGAGAAATTAAAGGAAAAACACATCAAAATCACAAAAAACCAATTATATAAATTGGTGGAGAAAATTCATACTGCATTACAAAATTATACACCGTACATGACAAGTCCACCTGAACAACTAAAGATCAGAGGAGAGAGAAAAACCTTACCAGACCCGACTTTACAGACAACCGATATGAATAAACTCATTGAAGCAGTAGAACAACTCAATCAACGTATTAAAACAATTGAGGAGAATCAACTGCACGGCGTAAAAGGAGTCACCGGTAGACTTGTTAAGACAACAGACATGAAAACCCTTGATTCAATAGGCGTTTTCGGAGAATCCATACAACCCTTACAACACATTCCAAACAATCCAGAAAGTATTGTGGTCATCATGAAATGGCTTCAATATCTCGTTGATAGAATCGGGAAAAATAATCTTGCTGATGCCCTAGGGTATTATGTTGACATCGGCTGGATCTCCGAAGACGTCCGATTCGATCTAATCAACTATTCAAAAGGGATAACAGAAGACCAGATACAAACACAGGCAACTCACCCCAATCTTCCAGCGAAAGACCACCTCCAGTCGTTACTATTCATCCAGAAGATACGAGGAGTACAATTAGACGATCGGTTCCTTAATAAAATAGAACGGGACATGGAGAAGATAGTCAGAAGCCTTGAGGTGCACCAAGAAGAAAAATAAAAGGACAAGAGAAAACAACCTATAGTATAATTCTGAACAATTACATATCATTTGTCAGATTCGATGGATGCACATCCATAGAACTCACTAAGAGGGATAAAAAGATGGGGTTCTCAACAATAG
Source organism: Thermoplasmata archaeon M9B2D (assembly GCA_002900555.1). Next base: position 2,659 of record MUGD01000098.1, read on the forward strand.
CGGCAGCTGCTATTCTAGGAGTTACATTATGTATGGCTGTTGAAATAATCACAACTGACCTTCTTCCGACCATCGAGGATATCAATGCATCCTATGGGACAATGAAGGACAGAATCCAAGAGCAACTTCAGACCGATATCGCTGTCACCACGGTCACACGACTAGATAACGGAACCGAGTACACATATAACATCTCAGTGCAAAATACTGGCAGTAGGACCCTTCCCACCGATAATTTTATGATTTTAATAAACGGATCTGAGAGTCAATTCACCTGTTCTCATCAGTATCTATATCCTGAAAATATCGTTCAATTTCAAGTTGTAAGTCAGGCAAGTGGAGGAGAAAATCGAATAAAGGTAATTACAAACAATGGGATAGCTGCGTACTATACCTATAGAGAATGAGGGAAAAAAATGGGATTTAGTCTAACCGGGACGCATGTAATCTTCTTTATCGCAGCAGTGATTGTTGCAGGTATGGTATCAGGTGTTTTTATTGCGGTCACAATGGATATCACGACCAGTCTTTCCAATCGTGGAAGCCGCGTCATAGAACAGCTTAACACAGATTTTGAAATCATCAATGATCCTAACATAATCCCGATGGACGGAGCATATTACATCTTTTATGTAAAAAACATTGGGGGCACGCGGTTAACCACGACGAATCAGACGTTTCAGGTGTTTATCGACGGGGAGCTTATTGGGATTTCACAGTATTATTTCAAGAATACTTCGATTCCTGTTGAGGAAGTGACCTCTCTGTATGTGAATACGACTTTCGCCACGGGAGATCATACATTACGCGTTGTAGGACCACAAGCGGTAGATAAAGATTTCACATTTATGAAATAAAATAAAAAAAAGGAAGACTGAACTAAAATGGAAGGAGTTAAATCCATCATCCTGGAAAGAAAAGGAGAAAAAGATGGATTTGCAGAACGATTTGGACAGGTTATCCCAAACGGTTCCTTGATATTTATCGAAGGAAAAGAAGGAACCGGTAAAAGTATTTTCTGCCAGCGGTTTTGCTACAGTCTGTTGAGAAATGGCGGCTCATGTTCTTATGTATCGACACAATTCACCATAAAGAGTTTCCTCCGACAGACCGCATCGGTTGGATACGATGTCAGAAAATACCTCATGGCTGGAAAACTGTTATTTGTCTCGACCGAGGTGACACTTGCAGAAACACTGCCTCGAAAAACATTCCTTGAACGGCTCATCACAAGCAGAAAACTGTTTGACCCTGAAATCATCGTTATCGATTCGCTCTCAACCCTGTTAAAAGACAGCCTCACCAATGAAAATCTGACAGATTTAACAAATTTTTTCAATCGACTGACCGGATGTGGAAAAATTATTTTCATTACCGCAAACCCAACAGAATGGTCCACAGAAATCCATAACACGTTCCGAATGATAACAACCATTCATTTTCGGACATCTCGGGAGACAGCACCAGGCATCGGGATAGTATACAATATGTATCTTGAGAAATTCAATGGGGCACGATATAAATACGACCCGGTGACCAGGTTCTCAGTCCGACCGAACGTTGGTTTGACTATTGAATCAAGCGGCGTTGCATTTTAAGGAGGGGAAAGGGATGACGAGGATGGACCAAAAAGAGGAAGACAAAATCATCAGAGAGAATCCCCATCTTAAGATGTACCTTGACGAGATACGGAATAAGATGCAATTTCCTATTTTTTATAGTAAATTACCTCGGGATTTAAAGGACGAAAAATATCCAAATGTTATTTATCCGACGAAAGGAGCGGTGTTTATCCATATCTATCGTACAAAGGACATGATAGGAAATGAGTACTATGCGATAGAACCTAACCTCAATGAAAAAGAAACAGTAAAACGCGATCAGATTCTTGATTTGATGTATGAGAAGGCGCCATTCTGGAAGACGGTTAGAAGCGATGAGGAACTTAAAGAAGGTATCCGATCACTGATGGATCAACTAACGATTATTGACGAACGTTCAGCAGGGGTTACGAAACTAACACATGGAAAAGTACGCTTGACTGCTCTGGAAAAAAAGAATATCGAGTATGATATAACAAAAAACATCATTGGTGGGGGCCCCCTTGAACCATTCATGCGAGATCCATACCTAGAGGATATTCATATTATCACTGGAGAAAACGTTCATCTCATCCATAAGATTTTTGAGATGATAAAAACAAACATTTTTATCGATAAAGCCTGGGCGAACACATTTTCCCAAGAATTTAGTGAGAAAATCGGCAGCCCTGTAAGTGAAGGACAACCAATCGCAGATGGGACCCTTCCGGACGGTAGCAGAGTGAATATTATTCATAGTAAAGACGTCAGTTTGAAAGGTCCGACCATGACAATTCGGAAATTCAGCGAAACGCCTATCAGTGTCACGCAGTTGATTAACTGGGGGACGTTTGATTGCGGGGTCGCTGCGTATCTCTGGTTATGTCTCCAGTATGGGAGGAGTCTGTTTGTCTGTGGAGAGACCGCTTCTGGGAAAACCACGACAGCTAATGCCATCATCCCATTCATTCCACCTGAGAAGAAAATCTTCTCCGTTGAAAACACCCCTGAGGTTCAAGTCCCTCATGCGGTATGGCAGCAGTTGTTGACGAAATCCACAGGTCCAAAGGAAGGACACATCGAGCTTGAGGACCTTCTTCGGGCAGGTCTTCGATCACGACCAGATTATATCATCCCTGGGGAAACCCGAGGAATCGAAGGGCGTGTCGTCTTTCAAGCAATGCAGACCGGACATCCTGTCATTACAACGTTTCATGCAGGGAGTGTCACCAAAGTGATTCAGCGATTTACCGGCCATCCTATTAACATTCCAAAATCGTTTATGGATAACCTTGATGTTGTTCTCATTCAAATGGCCGTTGAACGGAAAGGCAAACGTATTCGACGGGTGTTGTCTGTTGATGAGGTGGAAGGATACAACAAAGAGGTCGATGGGATCATGTCCCGGAAGGCTTTTGAATGGAATGCGGTCGACGACACCCATGCGTTTAAAGCAAATAGGAACAGTTACACCCTGGAATCGCGCATTGCAAAAATGGCTGGATTGACCGACCCAATGCAAATCTATGATGAATTTGACCGTAGGAAACATATCCTTGAGCGTATGCTTGAGGAAAAAATCTTTGATTACTATGAAGTCGTTCAATTCATCTGGACTTTCTATAGAGAAGGCGAAAAAGCGTTGCCTATTTCAATCTAAAGAGAAAAAAAATGATATAAAACAGCTGAGGAAAAGGGAAGCAATCTATGGATACTATGCAAAAAGAAGAAATCGAACAGCTTCTTGTTGATAACCAGCATCTTAAAGAATATCTTGAATCAATACGCCATAAGATGGGAAACCCTGTCTTTTTTAGTAAAGTACCTCATGAGGCCGGAAACGAGTCATATCCAAATTTCATCTACCCTACCAAAGGGGTTGTTTTTATCCATATCTACCGGACACAGGACATGGATGAATTAGAATACCATGTCATCGAACCGACAATAAACGATGTGCTTAGAGAGAAACTTGATGTGATTCTTAAATTAATTGTCAAAAAAGCACCTGAGAAAAAAAGCGTGCTTACAGACGATGAAATGCGAGATGTGTTAAAGGAGTTAATCGATGAGATTGCAGTCATTGACGAGAAGGCAGGAACACAGGGGGTACCAAAAAAGAGGAGAAACGCTAGACAAGAAAAGGTGAAAGTAACATCTTTTCAGAAGAATGTGCTTCAGTATAACATCATAAAAACGCTTGTGGGCGGTGGGCCTCTTGAAGCGTTCATGAGGGACCCCTATCTTGAGGATATTCATTTTGTAGCCAATGAAAAGATACATCTCATCCATAAAGTCTTCGGGATGATTAAGACTAATATTGTCGTCGGAGAGAAAGAATCACCAAAGTTTACAAGGGCGTTTAGTGAAAAGATGGGTGCACCGGTCAGTGAAGGCCGACCGATTGTAGATGGTGTATTACCTGATGGGAGCAGAGGAAACATCATCTATAGCTCCGCGGTAAGCATCAAAGGGCCTAGTATGACGATACGACGGTTTACCGAAACCCCTATCAGTGTGACACAGTTGATCAAGTGGGGAACGCTAAGCTCAAGCATCGCCGCATATCTTTGGTTGTGTTTACAGTATGGACGCAGTTTTTTCATCTGTGGTGGGACCGCCTGTGGGAAAACCACGACCATGAACTCGATTATTCCCTTTGTTCCACCTCAAAAAAAGATCTACACTGCAGAAGGCACCCCTGAGCTGCAAGTCCCGCACACGGTCTGGCAACGGCTTTTAACCAAGACCACGGGTCCAAAAGAAGGACAGGTCGATCTCTTTGACCTTTTAAAGGCGGCCTTACGATCACGACCTGATTATATCATCCCTGGGGAGGTCAGAGGTGCTGAGGGGAACATCGTGTTTCAGGCTATGCAAACAGGACATCCATGTATG
>MUGD01000099.1 GCA_002900555.1 Thermoplasmata archaeon M9B2D
TCAGATGATGGTTGACTTGAGAACTATGATAAGCCAGAGAGCAGATAACTTGGAAGAGTCGCATGAAACACTTGATGTCCTTGTTAAACTAGAACGACAGATTGATGAAGATAATATTGTCATATGCAGACAGATTTCTATAGCTACTGGGGGCGACTCTGATTTTATTTGCTATATGATGAGAAAGATTGTTGCGGAGTTAGAGCACATATCGGATTACGCAAAAGAATGTGCTGAGATTGTCGCGGAGATTTGAGTTTCTGTGTTGCAGCAGGGAGAGCCGTCAACTACAATCTTAGTCTTGATAGCTGGTATTCTCATCATTGGAGTTGCTATCGCAAAGATAGCCGAGAGGTATAAGGTTCCACACCCCATACCCTTAGTAATCACCGGCTTAGCGATGGGTAGAGTTCTGGTCCTATTAGAACCTGATAGTACACTAGTTCAGATTGCAGGTTTTGACTTTATTGCTCAATTGACGCTTGCAACAGTGCTCTTCTATGCGGGTCTTACTTTGAATTTGAGAGAGTTACGTCTATCCATCGTTAATGTGATGCTTTTAGCTACAGTAGGTGTACTAGCTACTTCATTAATTGGGGGATTCGCACTGCAAATTTCAACAGCTGCAATTGCGATACCGATAGGTATTGCAGCATTTCTCATTGGAGCAATTCTATCTCCGACAGATCCTGCAGCTTTATTCTCTGTTCTTGAATCAGGCGGTGTGAGAGTCAAACGCAAGTTATTCTCGATATTGGAAGGAGAAGCTGTATTTAATGATGCAACCTCAGTAATTCTAGTAATAACAGTTTTCGAGCCAATAGTGATAGCGAGTCTAGCTAATACAGTCGGAGGTACAAATTGGGGATTAATTGCAGGTGAATTCATCGCAAGTATGGGATTAGGAGTCGTACTAGGATTCATCGTTGCGAGATTGGTGGGATGGGCAATTCCGAAAGCAGGAGATGATACAAATATCTCAATCCTTACTGCTACAACTCCATTCCTAGCCTATGGACTAGGAGAACTCTTCACAATATTCTACATCCACCCCGGCGCTCTTGCTGCCGTCTTTGCAGGAATCTTCATGGCTAATTCACGAAGGATTGGACTTCAACCTCTACCACAGCGTTCCATGCGTGGAGTAATGAAAAATGTTTCATTCTTCTTTGAAATTGTGGTCTTCATACTACTAGGATATTCATTAAGTGTACCACTAATTGAGGGAGATCATTCAACAGAAACTATTACGTTCATACTAGCCAATCCGGGAATTCTCATTCTTGGTTTAGTCATGGCGGCCTTGGTTATTTTCGTTGCTAGACCGATCTCAGTCTTTCTCGTTACAGCAGGAGATAGGACAATGAAGCTCAAAGAGAGATTCTTCCTGAGCTGGGCTGGTGTGAAGGGTGTAGCAAGTGCAGCTCTTGCCGCTATTGCTGTGACTGTTATCATTCAATATGCACAAGGATTGACTGGGCAATTGTACGTGGATTATTTAGACGCGATAAGAAATGTCGTCCCTACTATCTATGCGGTAGTCTTCATTGTTCTGATGGTTAGCTTGATTGTACAGGGTCTATCTACATCATTCCTAGCCACTGTTTTGGGATTGACTGAAGAAGTGGATATAGCTAAGGAAATTACTGTCCATAGGAATGCTACTAGACAGGCACTCCTTCAGCTAGTCGATGAATATACAGAAGGGAAAGTAGATGCAGAGATGTATAGTCGGTTTAAGGCAGAATTAGAAGAAGAGATATTTGAACTTGAAGCTGAACTTAGAAGAATAGTTTCAGAGAGAAGAACAAGAATTAAGGAACTGCGCGTTCGCGAAATGATATTCAGAAGGAAATTAGAGTTTTATAGAAAGGAGTATGAATCTGGTAATATATCAGACGCTGTTTTCGAGGATTTGAGAAGTGAATTAGAAACGGACATTGAAGAAATCATAAATCGAATTAAAGGACACGAAAAACGGATAACATCTACTCCAGAATAGCGCAATATCAAAATCTGTTTTTTATAGAGGGAGCATAAAAATTAGGTGGCAATAGTCTTTTTACTTGCAAAGCGTTACTCGAATATGAAATAGGAGAGAAGTGGCGTGTCTGAAGAGTTCGTCGACTATAATGAGTGTCTTCAAAGTCTTGGAGCAAATGTAGAAGGACTCTCAATTGATGAAGTCCAACAACGCCTTCTTGAATTTGGTCCTAACAGTCTCTCCGTGGAAAAAGGCGACAATGCACTGATTATGTTTCTCAGGCAGTTCAAATCTCCTTTAGTGTATGTTCTGATTCTCGCCGCAGCTGTTTCATTGATAGGCGGACATGCGGAAGATACCCTAGTAATTGCAGTAATTCTCCTGATTAACTCAATAATCGGATTCACACAAGAATGGAGAGCAGAGAAGACTATTGAATCTGTAAAGAAACTGATTGAAGAGAAATCAATTGTAATTAGAGAAGGAGAGGAAGTCGAGATACCCTCCTCTGATATTGTACTTGGTGATCTTTTACTCCTAAGGGCAGGAGAGAGAATACCTGCTGATGCTCGCGTAATCTTTGAGAGAAATTTCCAAGTTGACGAGAGCTTACTTACGGGGGAAAGTGTTCCTGTAAAGAAAGATGTTGTATGTCTCATCGAGAAACCCCATTACTATGAGGAATCAAATAAGGTATTTGCAGGCTCTTTTGCGACTCAAGGGAGAGCGAGGGTTCTCGTTGAAAAAACGGGAAATGATACAGTTCTTGGCGAAATCAATAAAGAATTACAGGATGTGAAAAAAGAGCCAACTAGTGTTGAGGTGCGATTGAAGCGCCTAAGTCTGTTCTTTATTGGTTTTGCTTTCATTTTTCTAATAGCAACACTCTTCCTTGGATTTTATAGAGGTATAGAAACCTATGAGCTCATTTTATTCTCACTCTCTTCTTTGGTTTCTGCAATTCCTGAAGGGCTTGTTGCAGTCATTACGATTGTTCTCTCAGTTGGTGTATACAGACTTTCGCGCAAGAATGTTATTGTCAGGAACCTCAGTGCAGTAGAAACTCTAGGCTTAGTCAATGTGATTTGCTCTGACAAAACCGGAACACTGACGATGAATCAAATGATGGTGAGAAGGATATATACTCCACATCATTACTATGAGGTCAGTGGTGTAGGATTCGATGTAGAGAGCGGAGGTGTTTTTCTTGAAGGGTGTGGACCAGATGAATGCCTGCGTTCAAAAGAACTTCACGAGGAGTCGATCCGAGAATCAAGTCTAAGAGAACAGATTGGTCTACATAATCTAGAGAGATTTCCAGACCTGGAGATCCTTCTTACCTACATGGCAATGTGCAATGATTCTGAAGTATACATGGAATGCCTTGATGAAAAGGATCTCATCCAGAAATGTACAGGAAAGAATCGCATATGGAGAATACGCGGGTCTCCAACAGAGGCATCCCTTATCGTGGCCTTGGAGAAAGTTGGTCTTCATAAGTATGTGCTGAATGAATCGTGGCCAAGAATCTCCGAGATATCCTTCAGTAGTGATAGAAAGTACATGGCTACATTACATCAGCCCAGTGGATTGATTCAGAAGGACCATCCAGCTCTATCAACGCACGATTCAAACATCCTCGTTGTAAAAGGAGCTCCAGAGAGAATAGAACCACTCCTCAAACGCCCGTCTGGCTCAGAAGAAATAGTCAGCGAGTTCGCATCACAAGGACTTAGAGTACTCGCATGCGCTGTTAAGCATCTTCCAATAGATCACCTGCAAATCACTGAAGAGGATCTCAATGATCTCGAATTCATTGGGCTCTGTGGGATAAATGACCCCCCACGAGAGGGTGTATCAGATTATATTGCAAAATGTGATAGAGCCGGCATTGATGTCATCATGATTACTGGTGACAATGAACTCACAGCCAAGGCAATCGGAGAAGAAGTAGGCATCTTTCAGTCTGAGGAGGGAGATGTAAGCCTTACAGGCGACGATATTGATGACATGGAGGATGATGAACTTAAAGGAGTCCTTGAGAGGCGTGCGAAGATCCTGGCACGAACCAGCCCAATCCATAAGCTCAGGGTTGTTAAAGCTTTCCAAGAATTAGGAAAAGTCGTAAGCATGACTGGAGATGGCGTTAACGACAGCCCAGCACTACGGCAAGCAAATGTCGGAATAGCAATGGGTATCACTGGAACAGATATTGCGAAAGAAGCTGCAGATATCGTACTTCAGGATGAACGGTTTGAATCAGTTGTTGATGGAATTGATGAAGGGAGGCATATCCTGAATACCTTCCGACGAGTTGTCCTCTTCTTAACTTCAACAAACTTCGCAGAAAGCTTTGTAATAATAGCTACTCTGCTACTCTTTGTTGAACCGATTCTCCTCCTGCCACTTCAAATTCTATGGGTGAATCTAGTCACAGATGGCATGCTAGATATCGCAATATCGTTGGAGCCAAAGGAAAAAGGATTGCTGGAGCAACCTCCTGCATCTCTGCAAGAGAGAGTGCTTTCAAAGCAGACACTCACTAGAGCTCTGTTCTATGGATCTATGATGGCGGTCATAGTTATGACGATTTATTTCATCTATCTTGGTCAAGGAAGTAAACTTCGTACAATGCTCTTTGTTACATTAATCATTGCTCAATGGTTCAGCGCACAGAATTGTAGGTCTCCAACAAAATCTGCTTTTACTATGGGGATTCTGAAGAATAGGGTTCTGATCGTTGTATACATGATTGACATTATACTCGTATCTCTTCTATTTCTCCTTCCTCCAATGACTGCCCTATTTGAGCTAAGTCCAATTGCACCTGTAGAGTGGCTGCTTGTTATCGGTCTTTCAACCCTCGTATTTATTGTGGAAGAGATTAGAAAGAAACTTGCAACGAAATTCTGAGAGCTGATGTGTTCAATCAAACGAGAATATCTTCAGTTGCTATTTGTCTAATCGACTTCATCAGAGGGAACGCTGGAGCCTGCAGGTTGTAGATATTGTTGATGGACATCAGTTCGACCAACAATCAATCGTACAAGTCCATTAGCAACAAGGGATATAATCAAGAGGATTATCATAGCTGGAAGATTGATGTTCGAAAAGATGAACACAAAAGCTGCAAGATTTATTGTCAATATACCCGCGAGTACTTGTAGCATTTGGACCCAAAGAGGTACACCACCAATCAGAAAACCTAACGCTAATCTCGATACTCCGACGAGTAGCATCGCTATAGCAGGGTATATGATTAGCAAGTCTGGCGATAGCGAGAAGTAAATGAAATCAAAAAGTGAGATAGCAATAGCAGTGACGCCTGTAGCAAGCATGAAGATACGAGCATAGATCTTTGTTCGTACAAGAAAAACACCCCAGGCAATCCACGCTATTCCCATCGCTAGTATACCTAGTGAAAGCACCTCGAGTGCGTAGGCAAAACTAAAGGCAAGTTCTAGCACGGCAACAAGAGCAACCACTATCACAATCAAACCAATAGCATCATCAAGTAACCTAATCCATAATGGATTGCTCTCATCGCTCATACAGACTCCAATTTAGACGTGTTAGTTATTCTTTTCGGTCTGTCAATGGAAAAAATCACAACTGCGCCTTCTTGTAAGCATCTGGTAGTCGGAGACCGGTCTTCCCCATGAAGACATCTCGTAGGAGCTCAACGTGCTCATCGAGGTCTTTGAGAAGCTTGTCACGAGCGGCAGGCTCTATGTTTGGTTCGACAACCCAAATTGTAAGATAGTTACTCACTACTCCGATATCGATTGCGCCTTCCTCGAAATCACGGAAGATTGTCAGTTTAACAAGAAACTCGGATTCATACATATTTAGTAGGTCCCTGATGCTTATCATAATTAGATCAAGAAATCCAACAAGGTCCTCTAGTTCCGGCGAATCTTCAAGGTCGCCTCTCATCGACTCGGTAAGTGTCTGTATAGTAGAGGAAGAGTGCCTCAGGTTTTCAAACATATGCATGAGCTTGGTGAACTCACGAATCGAGGTTTCAAAAGACGGTACTAGTTTATCGTATAGATTGACAAGGAGAATACCCTTGCTGTTTTCTCTGATATTCTGAAAGCCTTCGAGTTTGCCAAGGGGACCATCCAAATGTTCAATCTGCATGATTGTATTTGTGACTGCCTGAATCGCCTTTACAGACTTCCTCTGGATGTTTGCCCATTTCTCAATAAACGTATCCAGTCCATCACGGAGGTCGTCGAGTGAGTCTAGGTAATTCGGCACTTAACTATCTACTCCGAGTGAGTCTTCTCTTTTTCGCATATAAGACATTCTGCGGGGGCACAACTGCATCAAAATGATGTTTTCATGTGAGATGGTAACCACTTTGTTGATTAAACTAATTCAACATCTTCTTGTTATGTGAGCTTTAGTAAATCGGACCGAGTTATGATGCCTCGAATGCGTCCTTGGGAATGAATCAATACTGCTTGGTAAGTCTGAAAGAGCGGTGCTATGATATCTATTGGAGTAGTTTCATCAATAAATGGTACGCCCTCGGGGCTCATAACAGCTTGAACAGATAGCTCATCCATATTGTGCTGGATATTCCGAATAATATCACGCTCGGTGACTAGTCCAACAAGCTGAGTTCCTCGGAGGACTGGTACCTGAGAGTAGTTGTGCTTCTGCATCAATCTCACTGCGGAAGATGCTTGGTCTCTAGCATCCACTGTAACAGGACTGCGGGTCATAATCTCAGCACATGTTTTGCTTTGGCGATGAGTAAGGGTTTCCACAATTTTGGTTACCACTGATAATTTGGGATCCAGAGAACCGCGTTCAAGACGGGCGATATAAGACTGTGACACTCCAACATCAATTGCCAAGTCAGCTTGCGTCATTCCTACTTCCCGTCTCATTTTTGAAAGCTCATCTACTGTCATCATTTTCTATTGATTCCTATTAGTAATATATTTTCAGAAATTATTACCAGAGAG
>MUGD01000100.1 GCA_002900555.1 Thermoplasmata archaeon M9B2D
GTCTTCTGAGGTGGTTTCGGTTTCAGTGGTTTCATCCTCGGTTGTGGTCGTTGCACTGACAACCACTATTGATGATACCAACAATAAGAATACCATTCCAAGAAGCGCTTTGTTAAGAGTAGCGTGCTTCATCTTTGAATCACAAAAAAAGTGTTCTATAGTTAATATATAACCAACATTACGAAACGTTCAAACCTTGAAGATTAAATCGTCTCATAATGCCTTTCTTGTTTATATAAGGTTCATAAGTCTTCAAAAACATCATTAGAGATGTATGAGTTCCTTTTTATTAGCACAACTTTTTCCTAATTTGCTCTGGATACACGCCAGAACCCGTGAACTTAACAGGCTTAAGGTATTTAGTGAGAACATCATAGAGAGTTGAAAAAGCATGCAATATCGAAAGCTTGGAAGACTTGGTACCAAGGTATCAGCACTTGGATTTGGTTGTATGCGCCTTCCAACCACTGAAGATGGTAAGATAAACAGAGAAGAAGCAATTAGACTAATTCGAAAAGGAATTGATAGTGGCATTAACTACGTGGACACTGCTTGGACATACCACCGGGGAGAGAGTGAGATAGTCTTGGGACTGGCCCTAAAAGATGGCTACCGGGAGCGAGTCACCTTGGTGACAAAATGTCCTGTTGGTCGGCAGGAGTTCACAAAACCTGAGCACTTTGATCAGCATCTGGATGAACAACTTGAAAGATTAAATGAAGACTATGTAGATTTCTATTTGTTCCATGCTCTCAACAAGAAGACCTTTGAGGGCAAGGTGCTGGAACTCAATCTAATTGAACGAGCTTTGAAAGCTAAAGAGGAGGGCAAAATAAAGCACCTTGGTTTCTCATTCCACGATACCCCTGAAGTTCTAAAAGAAATAATTGATTCTGGGTTCTTTGAGTTGATGCTTGTCCAGTACAATATAGTAGACCAGGTTAATCATGAGATGATCAATTATGCTGGTGAGAAGGGTCTTGCTATAGCGACTATGGGATCAGTTGGAGGCGGACGTCTAGCAGGGACGAGTCTTCCTGAAGAGATGAAGAAGTGGCTGACGCCCGGTCGAGAAAACTACGTTGATCTTGCGTTTAAGTTCGTCCTGAGTAATCCAAATGTTTCAGTTGCATTATCAGGTATGGGATCTGATGAAATGCTGAATGATAATCTTGGCATCACTTCTCGAGAGGATTATGATCGGTTGACTACTGAGGAAAGGAAATCAATTGACAACATCGCAAGGAGATTCAAAGAATTATGTGATCTTGTTTGCACTCAATGCAAGTATTGCCAGCCTTGTCCAAATGAAGTCAGTATCAGTTTCATATTTGAACAACTCCAGAGGTATCAGATTTACGGGGATCAGGAAAAGGCAAAATCGTATTATTCAATGATTGGAAAAACTCCATGGGCTGCAGGAAAGAACGCATCTGCATGTGAAGAATGTGGAGAGTGCTTGGAGAAATGCCCTCAGGGAATTGAAATCATCGAGCAATTGAAGAAGGCACATGAGACTCTTTCACAGGAATGACGCATTGAGTTTAATGTAATTTGAAAATAAGAAGTGGTGATTATTCCTTCCGTTTCTTTGCTTCCTCTTGCATTTCTCTCAAGCGAACAAGAGCATCGATTGGAGTGGTTCTGTCAAGGTCTATTTGTCTTAATTTATCAATAAGAGGATCTTCAATAACCAAAGACTCAAGGCTAGTCTGTTCTGTTGACTTAAAATCAGGGATAGCATCTCCCACAGTGAGCCTGTTCTCCTTCTCAATCTTCTGAAGAATCTGACTCGCTCGTTTGACGACAGATTCAGGAACTCCAGCTAGAGCTGCTACGTGGACTCCATAGCTCTTGTCTGTTCCGCCATCCACAACTCTATGCAAGAAAATTATGGTGTCTCCTGACTCTTTGGCTAAGGTATGCACGTTCTTGACTCCGTGAAACTGTGCTGCCATATCTGTGAGTTGATGAAAATGTGTGGCAAAAAGTGTACGTGTCTTCATTTGGATAATGCGTTCTGCAACTGCCCACGCAAGAGCCATTCCATCAAATGTCGAGGTACCTCTGCCTATCTCATCAAGAATGACTAGGCTCTTGTCCGTGGCATTGTTGAGAATGTTTGCTGTTTCTATCATCTCAACCATGAAAGTACTTTGACGCGCTGTGAGATCATCGAATGCTCCTACTCTGGTGAATATTCTATCTACCAGACCAATCTCGGCACTTTTTGCTGGTACAAAAGAGCCCATCTGAGCGAGCAGAACAATGATTGCACATTGTCTCATCCAAGTTGACTTGCCTGCCATATTTGGACCTGTGACAATAATTAGCGTAGTTCCTCCATCACCGATCTCAACACTGTTTGGCACGAACTCATTTGGTCCAAGCATTACCTCAAGTGCAGCATGTCTGCCATCTACAATTCTGATTCGAGTGCCTGTGTTGAGAGTAGGGCGTGAGTATCTTCTTGTGACAGCGACTTCGGATAGGGAAACCAGAACATCCGCAACTGCTATTGCACTTGAATTTTGGCGCAGTTTGCCTGATGCTTCTCGAACTTCCTCACGTAGTTCTTCGTAAATTTCAAACTCAAGTTTATTGATTCGTTCCTCCCCTGCAAGCACTGCAGATTCTTTCTCCTTGAGTTCAGGTGTTATGAATCTCTCTGCATTAGCCAGGGTTTGCTTTCTCTCATATTCCTGAGGCACCATGTTGATGTTAGAGCGAGTGACCTCAATGTAATACCCAAACACCTTGTTAAAGCCGACTTTCAAAGATTTGATACCTGTTTTCCTTCTCTCAGTTTCTTGAAGAGCTGCTATCCATTTCTTATCGGAAGCAATTGTTTCTTTTAAAGAGTCGAGAGCTTGACTAAATCCTTTCTTTATCATTCCGCCATCTCGAACCGAAACTGGAGGCTCATCCAGAATAGCTGACTTGAGAGTTGCATGAAGTCCAGATAATGGATCGATGGAGTTTGCCGCGTCGCGTATCATCTTACTGGAACATGATGCAAGAGCTTCTTTGGACGCTGGTAGTTTCGCAAGCGAATTCCTCAGTCCAAGGAGGTCTCGTGCATTTGATGTTCCGAAGACAATCCTACTTGTTGTCCTCTCAATATCCCCGACATCTCTGAGGCTACTTGCAATCCCTTGTCGGACAAGTGCATTTCTTGCCAGCTCTTCTACAGCATCTAATCTCATCCCGATTGCGTCTGCATCTCTGAGGGGTTGTAGAATCCACTGCTTCAACTTGCGTTTTCCCATTGGCGTGACAGTCTTCGAAAGGATGCTGAGAAGCGTACCTCGAGGTGTTCCATCTCTTGCATTCTTAATCAGTTCTAGATTTCTTTGAGTTTGACTATCAATGACCATATGGGTTTCGAGTGTGTATGTCCTAAGTCCTGCTAGAGAAATCTTGCTTGTCTTGTGAACATCCTGCAGATACGCAAGCGTGGCCCCAACAGCTCCCAGAGCAATATGCTTGTCTGTAACACCATAGCCATCGATTGTCGAGACCCCGTATTGTTCCTTTAGCAGCGCTTCAGCATTAGCGGCTGAGAAATCCAGATCATTTCTAAATGTTACATGAATCCCCGATTCTTGTAATGTTTTGTAAATACTTGATTTGGACAAACCGTCTGGTAGGAGTATCTCAGTAGGAGCTAATCTACCAATCTCATTCATTACTAATTCGCTCTCGAGAGGTCCCTCAATCTGAGTCGCAATGAATTCCCCAGTTGAAACGTCAACTGATGCAACTCCTGTTATTCCACTATCTTCAATCATTGCTGTCAAATAATTATTAGTAGAATCTTCAAGCATGGAGCTCTCTAGGACAGTTCCCGGAGTAATGACTCGTACAACATCTCGCTTTACAAGTCCTTTTGCCTGAGATGGATCCTCCACTTGTTCTGCAATAGCTACTGTGAATCCTTGCTGTAGTAGTTTCGCAACGTAGCCATCGACAGCATGATAGGGGACGCCGCATAATGGCCAACGATTGACTCCTTCTCCTCGAGCTGTGAGCACTATGTCAAGTGCTTTACTAGCTACCTTTGCGTCTTCGTTGAACATCTCATAAAAATCCCCAAGTCTGAACATCAGGATGCAGTCGGGATACTGTCTCTTTAGCTGAAGATATTGCCGCTGCATTGGAGTCTGCTTGGTCAAAGTGGCTTCCCTACTTCTTTTTGATTTAGCTGACTCTCTAATAACGGCATCGCCAAATCAATCTTCACTTCAATAGTTGGACATTATGAACTAGTTCCATACCGATAAAGAGCACGAAGTCTGTTTTCCCTCAGACAGATTCTAGTAATTTTGAGTTTTTATTAAAAACAAAGGAATGCAGAGGCCAAAAAACATGACTTTCATGTTTCATTCAATAATGGCTGTTTTCAATCATGTTTTCTTTACAAAATGTAATTTTCTTTTAACGAGAAATCGGTCGTAGTTACTTTTCGTACTCATAAACAATATACGGATTAAAAAACAACAATTAAGAATGCCTTTGAATCGAATTCTGTGGCATCGAGGTATTAGATTTGAGAACACGAATTCTTGGAATTTCGGGCAGTCCTAGGATAAATAGTAATACATCTACACTCATTGAAACCGCTCTCGAATCTGCAAAGAAAGAAGACGCGTTGATTGAGTTTATCGCTCTATCAAGTTTTGACATTAGAGAGTGCAAACATTGTAATGAATGCACTCAGCTTGGCAAGTGTATCCAAGAGGATGATTTGAACCAGATTGCTGAGAGAATGGCATTAGCTGATGGTATTATTTTTGGTTCTCCAGACCATTTCGCCTCTGTAGCAGCACCTTTGAAGAATTTGATGGACCGCACTGGTAGATTCCTTCATCTAGAGGGAAAAGTGGGCTGTGGATTTGCAGTAGGTAGGAGATCAGGTGTGGATCATTCACTGACTTCAATTATCTTCTATATGATGGTCAAGGAGATGATACTCCCTGGTGGTGTTTATTGGCCAATCGGGTTTGCACTAAATCCTGGTGATATCAGAGCAGACACTGAAGCGATGGCTATGGCTACACAGATGGGCAAACGTGTCGCTCAAATGGCGTCAATATTAGTGAAGAATCCAGTTCCATGGCTGCATGAACCAAGACCTCTTGGTCATAAAGCTCGTTTTGGTGATGAATGGAAATAGATTCTCTATGCTGTAGTTGTGGCTTCGTACTTACTTGGACATGAAGTTAAAATCTGAGTTGCTCTTATGAGAGTGGCAGAGTCAAGTGTACCAATAGCGACAATGTCTTGGCCATCAACCATGTCAGGAACTTCACCAAGTAGAAGCACCAGAATTGTATGATTATCTCCTGCCAAAACTAGAGTTACATTGTCTAGGCCGATAGTCAGAGATCCTGCCAGAAGTGCTCCTTTGACTTGTATTGTACGACCCATATATGATTCAGGATGCTCGACTACATCATCTACACT
The DNA here is from genome assembly GCA_002900555.1 of Thermoplasmata archaeon M9B2D. The sequence goes on from MUGD01000100.1 coordinate 5,467, forward strand.
CAGATAGGGATCGACATAGAGATTCAGCATTCCAAATGTGACAATACTAATTGTAGCTACTAAGATGACCGTAACAAGAACCATCCGGGTCTTCTTTTTCATTTCTATAGTTCTCCATCGGTTTGCGATTCTACAATCTTGAGTTGTTTCTCGATTCCAAATATTCTCAATAAAAGGTATAATAGGAACGCGAAAAATCCACCCCAGAATATTATGGCTACAATGAATAGTTCAAACTGCTGCATTATCCTAACTCCTTGACATTCTTATCCTCATTAACTTTTCATATGCTGAATCAACTTTGTACGATAGTTCGACCATAATCAGTGCAATCATCGTTACAGCAATCATTGCTACGAATAGAGTCATCATGTGTTCGATTCCCATATGGAACCCAGATTCATCAATCACGATTGGGTGAAGAGTGTTCCATATTCGAATTGAAAGATAGCTCAATAACACCATCGGGAATGCGACAATTCCAAAAATAGAACCGAATTGAGCTCTCGCTTCCCTATCTGTTACAGAGGCTCGATAGGCCAGAATACATGCATATGCTATCCAAAGGATGAGAGTGGTCGTTTCACGAGGATCCCAATTCCAAGGTGAGTGCCATGCTGCATTCGCCCACATCATACCAGTCAATAGGGTAATCGTTGTGAACAGTAGTCCAAGTTTGATTGATACAGCTCCGAGGATGTCATATTTCAGATCTCCCTTCCACAGATACATCCCTCCGCACAGCAACGTCCCTCCAAATAATCCGTATGCTACTAGAGCGGGTGCAATGTGCTGGAAGAAGATGCGAACGTTTTCTCCAAGTATAGCATCTGGCGGAGAAAAAATCCATGTCATGTAAACATAGAGGAGCGATATCACTGCAGTCACTGCGAGAAATATCAGTCTGGTATTACTCACGGCTTTTCAACTCGAACTGCTGATTCCCTTACTACTTGCAATATGAACGTTTTGCTGAAGACACGCATTCAGGGTGAAAGTGCAAAGTGAAACACGGAAGCGGACAGTGTCAACATTGCAATCAGATGAGCAAGAAGTATTCCAAATAGTAACATAATTGTTTGCTCGGGGCCTATGTTTCCAATACCCACAAACATAGAACCCAATACAATAGCCTTAGTGATTTCAATCAGGATGATTAGACCTGATGTTGCAGTGGGAAAATACACCAGTGGGAATACTGTTGCTTTTGCCTCTGAAGGCATTACTAGGGCTGAAGCCATTGAACCTACTGCAGCCAAGTCAAGTGTTCCAACAACGAGAACAGCAACTGTTAGTGGAAGATTATTTAGGAAAGAAAAACCAAATAGAATAGAAATAATGGGTACCAGAAAAATCTCTACCATTCCCATCAGGACAAAACCATAGATCACTTTGCCAACATAAACAGCCCAAGCAGGAATTGGTGCAGTAGCAAGACCACGTAATGTCCCCGTTTCTGACTCAGACAGGAAAATGGGGGCAAAGCCAAACAT
>MUGD01000101.1 GCA_002900555.1 Thermoplasmata archaeon M9B2D
CTAATAATATATTTATGGAGAATATCATCCGTGATGCCAGTATTTTTGGTATCTATTTTTTATCCTCCAATTACAATGTTCTTGATTCAAATGCCATGATCAACTGCAGCATCATGGTGTATGGGTATGATGAGAGTGAGTATCGCAATGACGTTGATGAAACCAACACGGTCAACGGAAAACCCGTGTATTATATGAACGATCGAAATGGGATAACCATCCCAGGTGATGCAGGGGAGGTACTCCTGGTAGGGTCGGAACGATGCGTCATAAAGAATCTTCATCTCGACAAGGGAACTGTCGGTATACTCCTTGCGTACTCATCTAATACAATTATCGAGGGAAACATCATACAAAACCAAAGCATGATTGCTATTGATCTGGGGTCGGCAGATAACAACAATACTATCATTCAGGGGAACCTCATCAAGGAGAATAGGTATGGTGTTGACCTTGAATATTCCAACGGCAACATCATCAGAAAAAATAGGATTCTTTCAAATGGTTATGGTATCTTTCTTGGTAACGCACGTAACACCTTTATATTGAGAAATTCCGTTTCAAGGAATACGTTTGGGGTTTATGCGACGAAATCGAATACGAGTAAAATTTTTTTAAACAACTTCTATAAGAATTATGCCTATGGACTCTCTGTAGAGGCATGTGCTGTTTCTGCACGGTGGAACTGGTGGGGTGCTGTAACCGGTCCTGGACCAGATGGAAACGGGGACATGCTACGTGTGACGAATCACGGCGTACTCACCTATACTCCTTGGCTACGGTTCCCTGTTCTTTTCACAGGTACACTACGAGTTCTCTTCATGGAAGAATTTATAATTACTCCTAAGGATTCTGGATTAAAAACGCCAAAGCAGATGTTTCATGAGACACAAAAACCTAATGCTGATTCTCTTGATTTGTTTTGTTTGAAAGACGTCAATGCTGGAAAAGAACCTGTTCTGCCAAAAACCAGAATCACTCAATAGTTTATTATTTGAATTCCTTTTATTTTTTTAAATAAATGGCAACCTTTTTTAATTCTCAAACGATTACCCCCACAGGGGACTGGGGCTTTGTAAAATTTGTAGTCCTCTGGGGAATGAAATGATGTCACGGAAAGTGTGTATTATTGGTGGAGCAACCACCCCATTTGATTATGGTGCGACTGGTTTTGAAAGCATCGAAGGTGGAGCAGCAGAATGCGTAAAAGAGACACAACAAGACATCCCAGAGTTTTCACTCCGTGACCTTGACTTGATGATTTACTCCCATTTCTCTGTTCATTTCGGTCATCAGCTTGCACCGGAATGGATCATCCATGATCATCTCGGCTTGGTCGGCCTGCCTCACTACCGGGTGGAGAACGGGGGCAACACTGGCGGTTCCGCGTTATATTCAGCAGCACTTGCGATTATGTCTGGGCATCATGATGTCGTTGGTATCGTTGGCTGGGAGACTATGGATTCTGTGTCACAGTCACAAGGCAGCGAGTTTATCGCGATGGCCTCTGACATTAGATACGAGCTTATGGTGGGTGGCATTTATCCGATTTACTATGCAGCCATGGCGAACAAATGGATGAAGGATAACAAAGTCACCGAGGAGGACGTTGCGCTTATCGCAGTAAAGAACAAAAATAACGCGATGGACAATCCCAAGGCACAATGGTACCGCAACGACCATAAATACATAACAGTCGATGATGTGATGAACTCTCGTTTGATCTCCTACCCGATAAAGAAACTCGACTGCTGTCTGATGAGCAGGGGTGTTGCGTTTCTTCTGCTCTGTTCGGAAGACTATGCAAAAAAAGTCAACCCGGATCAGTATGTCACCGTTGATGGCATAGGTCTTTCCAGCTGTACGATCCGTGCCGGCGATCGGTTGAACAACCCTGGATGGAATGAACGCTATGGCCCTGGGTACCCAGAGATGACCGAGTTTGCTGCCTGTCGGAATTCCGCAGAACACGCATACAAGATGGCTGGCATTAAAGATCCGCTCAAGGACATTGATTTCGGTGAGATCCATGATGCCTTCTCCACCTCGGAGGCGCAGATCTACAAGGCGTTAGGTCTTGCCAATGAAAACACCATCGCAAAGTTCATCCGTGACGAACGGACAAGTATGCATGGGGACATCCCGATGAACCCGGGGGGTGGACTGCTTGGCTATGGTCATCCAGTCGGTGCCACAGGGATTATGAGCACTATTGAATGCTATTATCAGCTTGCTGGAATGATCCCAAAGAAACATCTGAGTAAAAAAACAGAGGTTCCTGATCCACAGTGTGGTATCGTAAACAGCCATGCGGGGACGGGGACGAGTATTTCGAATTTTATCCTGCGGAGGCCGTAGATGATGAAAGGTATGTTAGTAACAAAAAGAAAAGAAAAATTCGCAGACCCGCCAAATTTCACCGAGAAAAAAGACTACCGTCCTGCCGATGTCAAAGAAACCGGTCTCTCATTTGTCGGTCATGAGATATCCGAGGACCGCACCGTGATGAACCAGTTCCTCCATTATGATCAGCTCTACACGATTAGACATGGGTGGAATAGCAGGTTCTTCATCGGGTTGCTTGACGGCAAGATTATGGGGACTCGTTGTCCGAAATGTGGTGACTCGTGGGTTCCGGTACGCACCCATTGTTGGAATTTGGACTGTAACTTACAAAGAACCGAATGGGTGGAGATGCCTCTCACTGCAAAGGTTCACACCTGGACGGTCGCAGGATGGAGTGGACGGTCCTCGCTGAAGCGACTGCCTATCGTCCTAGTGTACGCATTCATAGGCACAAGTAAGGTCGCGATGGCAAACGAACTGCATGGGATACATCCCTGGGAGGTTGAGTTCGGCATGCCGCTCAAAATTGTCTTTAAACCGAAAGAACAGCGTGTCGGGGCGGTGACTGACTTTCATTTCGAGCCGGTAGATTTCTGGAAACCCTCCCCGATGAATCAGGAGAAACAACGGATAAAAGACTTGGTAACTCCTGTCTATGAATGGGTAAAAACCATCAAATAGCTACAGCAATCAACCAGAATACTACCGACCTGTTACCAAAAAATCATTGGGTGTGTATCTTATCTTTTACGAATTCAACGAGTTCCTGTTTTGTAAATGGTTTTTGCAGGAAATCTTCAATGCCACCAGATAGTTTTTTCAAGGATGGTTTCATGGAGAACAGGGCGGATGAGTACACACTCCCAGGCATTCTGGTGTTTACAAGGATCAAGTCGAAGGTCTCCTCGTTTTCCTCTTTGAGATGGTCTAGTGCTTCTCTGCTGTTTCGTGCTGTCACCACCTCGACATCTTCTTTTTCTAAGAGCGTTTTTGCCTCTTTGAGAAGAGTGGGTTCCTCATCAACAATCATGATGGTTTTTATCGTCACACCAACAACAGAAACGTATTTCATACTTAAAATCTTTTGATGCGACATCAGGAAAGTTTAAATCAACTAGGTCTTTACCTTTTCCTCATATGCTTACCAGAGACGAGGCGTTGCCACTTCTTAATAATAACCTGCGAACAGAAAATCTTAAAAAACACTCCTTTGCTGTGGAAGCCATCCTTGAGGATATGGCAAAAAAACTTGGTGAAGACTCGCAGCTTTGGGGACTGACGGGACTGCTCCATGACCTCGATTATGATTTTACAAAAAACGAGCCAGAGAGACATTCACAGATAACTGTGAAGGTATTATCCGAGTTACTTCCTTTGGAGGCAATCAACGCGATAAAAGCTCATAACTATCAGTACACCGCGCAGATCCCACAGACCTATCTGGATAAATCATTGATTGCTGCTGATGCGGTCTCAGGTCTCATTATCGCTACCGCACTGGTCATGCCCTCGAAAAAACTCGCTGATGTGACCACAAAGACTCTTCTAACGAAGTTTAAGGATAAATCCTTTGCTGCTGGCTGCAACCGAAAACGAATTGAACTATGTGAAGATATGGAACTAGAACTTCAGGTCTTTCTTGAGCTGAGTTTACACGCGCTTAAGAGGGTTTCTGATTCATTGGGGCTTTAAAGTATGACGCCACCTGAAAATACCTACACAAAGACTCATCAGTCAAATAACCGATCTCAAGAAGGCGAGGAAGGATATTACCGGTTGCCGCTACCAAATAGAAGGAACCGCGAGATGTTTGCGATTGCAGACCAACTGCTTGGTGGTTCTCGTATCCATGTCGTCTGTGAGGATAAAAAATCTCGGATGGCTCGTATCCCTGGGAAGATGAAACGGAAGGCAAGGGTGCGCGCTGGTGATCTTCTCATCATCCGACCCTGGGACATCCAGGATGAAAAAGCAGACATTGTTTTTCGATACAGTAGGACTCAAGCGGGTAGTCTGAGTAGAAGAAAAATGCTTCCTGAGGAAATTAATGTCTTCTGATGAACTTCTTGATGACAAATGGTTAAAGAAACTTGATCGACAATCCCAGGTTATATTGAATCGGGTGGTTTTTAACCGGAAAACATTTGGGGAGGTGTTTGATAAACAGACACTTCTTCTTCTCGGGAAACTGATTTCTGATGGCGTCATCGATCAGGTTGATTTCCCGATTTCGACAGGGAAGGAAGCCAATATCTTTCGTGGGACGACCCCTGAAAATACGTTGGTCGCGATCAAGATCTACCGAACTGCGACCATGACGTTTAAGCATATTGCGTCATACATTGAAGGCGATCCTCGGTTTTCCTCTGGGTATACGAACAGGCGAGATATCATCGAGGAATGGGCAAAAAAGGAATACAAAAACCTTGAGTTGTTTCGTCAGGCGAACGTTCGAGCCCCCGTCCCTATTAAATGCGTGCATAATGTATTGGTCATGAGCTACATCGGTGACAAAGCAAAACCAGCGCCGTTGCTAAAGGATGTGGTTCTTCGCAACCCGCAGAAGATCTTTGATGAAATCATGGTCTTTATCGAAAGAATGTATGCGAAGAAGGTCGTCCACGCTGATCTGAGCGCATTTAATATTCTGCTGTTCCGTCAGAAACCCTATATCATTGATGCTGGTCAGGCGGTTCTGCTTGACCACCCAGCCTCACAAGAGTTTCTAACAAGAGACGTACATAATATCGTGTCCTATTTCAAGAAATACCATATCCCGGGAAATGAACAAGAAATCCTTACGAAACTACTGAAAAGGAAAAGGGGAGAACCATGAGATATATCCGAATTCCAAGGGAACGTGTCGGTGTACTCATTGGCAAGGAGGGCGAAACGAAAAAGACGATTGAACGAATCTCCCGTGTGCATCTTGAGATTGATTCTGAGGAGGGGGCTGTGACATTTAATGAGCAAGAGGCAAAAGACCCGTTGGTTCCCTTAAAAGTCGAGGATGTAATCCATGCGATCGGACGGGGATTCTCCCCAGAACACGCGTTTCGTTTGTTTGGGGAAGAAACTGAACTGTTCGTCTTTGATATCTATGACTATGTAGGAAAAAAGGAGTCCCATCTCTTACGGGTCAAGGCACGAGTCATCGGCCGTGAGGGGAAAACAAAACGGGTCATCGAGGGTCTGACGGGTGCACTGCTTTCGGTTTACGGCCATACGGTCGCGGTGATAGCGGATTTTGAAAGCATGGATGTCGCAAAAAAAGCAATTGATATGCTGCTTGGTGGAAGCGAGCATTCCACAGTGTATCGGTACCTCGAGCGAGAGATGAAAAGATACCATCTCAGCAGACGGGTACGACGAGAATAAACAACGATGTCTGTTCCATCGCGTGGTACAGTACATCCGAATACAAAAAGTGAGAAAGAATCACCTTCCTTAGAGAATCAAATCTCCTTTTGGATCTCTCTATATTTCGCTCGTCGTTTCCCTCTTTTTTGAGAAGGAACGCTTCTTTCTACGATCTACTGAGTTCTGTACCAAAAACCTTGGTGATTTGTTTTAACTCTTGTAAACTAATAATCCGTTTACAATGAAGATGATTGATAAATGCTTGTGCAGCTTCGCTTTCTTTTCCTTCGAAATAGAGGATGTTTTTCTTGTAAACATTTATGCGATGGATTGTTGGGAAATATTTTTTCAATGTGATGAAGCGGCATTGAAAGTTGTCATGCGAAGAAAAACAATAGCCTTTGGTAAGCAACTTTTGAAGAATATCGAGTGTTTTCCCTCGTATCCCAGGCCATCCACAGTGAGTACTAGGAATGTCTTTCGTCCAATTATATATTGTCGCGGATGTGACATGAAGCTCCTTTGCTATCTGAAACTTGGTTTTCCCGGTTTTTATTTTCCGTCGAATCCATCCCCGCTTTGCAGGAGAAATATACACTGGATTTTGTGTCATCACTAAAGAGTAAAAAACACCTATAAAAAAATACTGGAAAATCAGGTGATAAATCACCTGACTTTCGAGGGTTTTTATTCACTACAGGAATGTTATGTTACGTTTTACTGAACTGCCACCATGCTTCCAGCTTGGTTTGATCGCTTGTGTTAAGGATGTTTCCTTCAGGGTCTCTGAATGCTGCGTGCACACGATACAAGCCGGGTCCATTCATCAGATCTGATGCTCTCACCTGTCCATTGAAGATGGTGTCAAGTCCCAGTTGACAGCTGCTGTTAATGCTGCGTGACGTGGTCTCATTGATGGTGTCATTGTCTACGATCCAGCTCTCCAGAGTCTCGTTGTAATACTGCACCTGCATCAACAAATACCCACTAATATCTGTCTCACCGGTATTCTCGATCTTCGACTGATACCCTGTATAGAATTTGTACACGCTACTCCAAGTTGAGAGGGTGCCGTCATCTGCTTTGACCTTCCAGTACCACCACTGGCCGTTCACCGACGCGTTCAAAAACCTCTGACGATACACACCATTACAGACACTGCTGTTGCTGCCGAACTGCAGCCAGGTCGACGGGTTCACATACGTCACCAC
>MUGD01000102.1 GCA_002900555.1 Thermoplasmata archaeon M9B2D
ATATTTGAAATCGTCATCTGTTTTTTCTTTCCAGATAGCTGAAACTGTCTGATTGACTTCCCGTATTGCATCTGGTTTATGAGAAACCATCTTTCTTGTTCCTCTAATTGCCAAACCCTTGAGATTCTTTGAGCCTAGGACGGCTCCAACACCACCGCGCCCTGTTTGATGGGCCAACTCACAACAGCCTGTCGCCGTTGATACCAAGTTCTCTCCAGCAGGTCCAATAACATAAACAGCAGCTCCTTTCGGAGCAGAATCATGTATCAAACGAGTCGCTTCTTGTGTGCCTTTTCCCCAAATTGGTTGAGCATCGATGAACTCTATAGAGTCGTCTTCCATCTTCAGCCATACTGGAGCATCAGCTTTTCCCGTAACAGCAAGAACATCATATCCTGAGTTTTTAATCTCTCTACCAAGAGGCCCTCCGCAATGCGTATCAATGTATAGCCCGGTTAGAGGTGATTTGGTCACTAGAGACCATCTTCCCACATTGGGAGCGGGCAATCCTTGAAGCGGCCCCGTCAGGAAGAACAAGATGTTCTTTGAATCAAATGGATTCATGCCTGGTTCAAGTTCACGGTATAATAAATAGGCACCAAGGCCCTTACCTCCAATGAAGTCTTCATAGATATCAGCAGGTAACTTCTCAATCTTAGAGGTTTTTTGAGTCAAATCAATCCAGATAACTCGACCATTCCAACCCGTATATTTCATAAGAGTAACACCTATGCGATTTTATTAGTAAATTATCTACTCAATATCAATCTTTGATATTTTATCAATCTCCACATTCCGGAGATTATTGATTATTGCAAGCATTACATCATTGATCACATTGGCTACGAAGTTATTCATGGGTAGTCGCTTTCCTTTTACATACACTTCGATTTTATCTGTCATAATTCTTCACCAGAATCCTCGCGGAATAGCATGAGACTATCTCCTACTATTATGCTTTTGCGAGAAGTCACGCGTTGTCCGGAACGCATTTATACCCCTCATCTTCGTGTTTTGCGACTGATGGTGACCATCACCAAGTGAGGAAATTAGACATGGCCAGTATAATTTCTATTGTATCAGCTATAACGAGAAGACATCCTGAGGATGAGCCCGTGGAAATTGTTGGGGCATTGGCTGGTTTTGGAAACATCTTTGGCATAATCGCAGCAGTCATTGGCGTGTTTGCGGGAATATCATTTGTTCCAATGTCGGCTATACCTTGGGAGGTGACCTCTGACACACCGTTTCAATGGACTATTGCAGGAAGCTCTTTGTATCCTACATTGACCGCAGTGTTTATGGGACTGCTAGCAGTGGGATTATTCCTACAAGCAATAGGCTCCAAAGATTTACGAGCTCAACTTGGTTCAATCTTCGGCTCAGTGTTGTACATCGCTTTCATCATGGCAGCTTTGATTGCTGGCTATGTCATTATCGGATTTAATTCAGTAAGATACACTGCGCTTGCAATTGAGTTCATGTCAATAATATATTTGCTCGGAGCAGTATTCGTAATATCTTGGCAGATGGTATCCATCTTCTATATTGATTCAAGCAAGTCATGGTATGGTTTTCTTGCAGGACTAACAAATGGCATGTTTCTCCCTATGCTTGCTCTCGGTCAAGCTCTCACACCAATATTGATTTCCTTGGCGTATATCACCTTGCTAATAGGTCAGCTGGCATCGATTGTCTTTTGGTGGTCACCAAACTCGACCATTAGGGAATTTGCCAGAAGTCCAAAAAGAGCGAAATTCGCATTTGGTGTAAGTGGATTATTGACATTTCTAATTGGTTTTGCTGCAGTCTTCTATGGACCAGTGGAGTACAATCTCACAGGTGGTGTTATATGGCGTCCTTGGAGCACAACAGCTTCGTCAATAGCATATGTTACAAATCCGTCTCTTGTCTATGCATTCATTATTTCACTGATGTTTTGGATCTTGCTTTCACCACGACTCGGAGCAAAAGAACTGAAAACGTCAGCAATTGGGGAGGATATCATAAAAGGAGGCAGCAAGTGGTTCGCCGTATTCCTACTTATGGTCGGAGTAATCGCAGCTGGCCAAGCAGGAACTTTTGCAGCAAGGGCAATAGGATGGGGTCTTTTCATGGTTATCCCACCAGCTGGTGCAATGCTTCTCATAGGAGCCCTCTATGCTGCAAAGACAGATATTATTACTGGAGTGCCGCTTATCCTTGCCGCAATCCTAATAATGATCAGTCCCTTTTCATTAGCTATTCTCGTTATCAGTGCATGGATTGCAGTTATAATTACCCAAGCATTTCTAATGATAGAATCCTATATACGTGGTCTGACTGGATTTAGCCAAGGTGCACTCACAGTTCTTGTGAGTTTACTGAGTTCTATAGCCATTATCATCATTATGCTTGGAGGTCTTGGTAGTGGACCAGTAGCTCTCTGGCCAACGAATAGGTGGTTCAACATAACACTAATTCCAGGAATTTCTCCAGCACTGCAATCATCTGTAATAATCATTCTACCTATCCTACTATTGGTACTTAGAAATTCGGCTCTCGCAGGATATTCCTATGGAAGGGGATATACTACTGGTGGTATCTTGATGGGAATGAGCATATTATTTGCTTTATTGATTCCTATGATTGCAGGTAACGTTACAGTTACTCATGAAGCCAATACTGGAGCTGCACTGATGCTTGCGCTCTACTCTATTAGTGTTGTTCTAGTAATGACGCTAAATCTAAGTCTAGCCAACGATGTAGAGGATTCAGGTCATGCTTTTGAAGGAACTTTCATCAAGATTTCATCAATAATACAAGTTCTCTTCGCTGCTGGAGTTGCAGTAATGGTTTTAATCTACTTCAGTCAACTTCCGTCTGCCGATGATATTGCACTTGTGATAAGTGTCTTTGTTACATTTGTTGTTGGTGCTGAAATTCTCTCAGTAATAGGATGGTTACTCGCAGGGATTAGACTTGGGCTATTAAAACAGGGATTCAGATTCCAGAGAATTGAAACCTAGCTGAATCGTAAATGGCGAAGGATTGAGGAAGGCAATCTCATTGGTTTCTCACGTTGAAGGCGTAGAAATACGCCCTGCAGGAGCCTCTATAGCATTTCTATTGGTTCATGGATTTTGCGCAGCTCCTGATGAGATGGGTACTTTGGGTCAATTTCTTGAGAGCTTGGGTATAGCATCCTATGCAGTCCAGCTTGCAGGACATGGAACTGCTCCAGAAGAGCTAAAGAGAACTCGGTGGATTGATTGGTATAACTCAGTTGAAAATGCATTCACATTGGTCAAGACATGGAATCCAAAGCATCTTTTTGTTGCAGGATTGTCTATGGGCGCTGCATTATCAGCTTTATTGGCGTCTGAAAATCAAGATATTGATGGACTTATTCTCATAGCTCCAGCATTAAGAATTGACGGAGTGTTGCCAAAACTCGTTCCAATTCTCAAGTATGTTTTGAGAGATCGAGATGTCGATGTTATCAAAGCGCAGGAACCGTATGATATTAAGAGAACAAAATATGCAAAGGAACCAGTATCTGCGTATCATGAATTATTCAAATTACAGAAGAGGGTTCGAAAGAAGATGTCAAACATCACCCTCCCGACACTTATCATTCAGGGAACAGACGATAAGACGATCAATCCTGTAAATGGAAAGATTGCGTATGAAGCCATTAGTTCAGAAATGAAAGAACTTCATATGATTGAAGGGGCTGAGCATGTTATTACATGCCACTCAACAAGAACTCAAGCCTACGCATATATCCAAGAATTCATCACTGGGGTAACATCAAAGAAATGAACCAGAGATATCATTCAGGACAGCTAATCCCAGATTTGGATAATCAGTAACTAAGCCATCTACTCCCATTCTAAGGAGTTCAAGCATTTTGGAGCTATCATTTACCGTCCACGGATAGACGTTGAGTGAGTTCTCATGAGCTTCTTCTATGATTTCAATCGAAACAAAAGAAAACCTTGGATTGATCGCATTTGCTCCAAGCTCCTTAGAATACGAAACTAGATCATGTTTTGGCTTATCAACCAGAATTGCTGTGCTTATCTCTGAATTGAGTTCCTTAATTATAGGAAGAGTTCCATGAAAGAAAGACGAAACCAAGACATCATGAAGCATATCTCTAGAAGTGACCAAATCTACAATTTTGCTTTCAACACCAAGTGTCTTTATTTCTATGTTCACTTTCATATTGCTACGGGCCATATCAAGAACGTTTTGCAATGTAGGGATAGTCTGTCCTTGGCCCGCATCAAGATGCTTCAGTTCATCAAGAGTCATTTCTGCAACATTGCCTACACCATCTGTCGTTCGTTCCACACTACTATCATGAATACAAACTAGATGACCATCGAGGGTCTCATGTATGTCTAGCTCAACCATATGCACACCCAAATCCAGAGCAGTGCGAAAAGAAAGAAGTGTGTTCTCAGGAGCCAATCCTGCAGCACCTCTATGCCCGATGATGATGCGTTGATGCAAGACATAGTAACCTCTACATCTCTTTATCATGCTTCAGGCGGAGAAATTCCAGTCCCTCCACATCGAGGACAGTTTTCCCGATCTACTTTTCCTGTCCCCTTGCAATAGTAGCAATCATCTGTTGGGTGCTCTAAGGATTGGTCAACACCTTTTGATATGGCAATTCCTATTGCTATCAATACTACTCCTGCAAACATACCAAACAATGAAGGGAGGTAATAGATGCCTGAGAGAGGAAGTAGAATGAATATTGAAATTAGAAAGACAATTGCACCTGTCAAACCAAGCCCCAAACCCACTCTTGACCTTTCCATGAGAATACCCCTTCCTGATTAATTATCATTGACAAATTTCAAATGCACTTAAGAATCACTCTTTTGTTAATCCTCTAAATAGATTGTGGCTTACCAGGTTTCTTCATACCAATTGTGGAGAAATCAACCCTAAGAGATAATAACAGAGGATTCCTTTAGTGCAGTGATATGGGAGATTGACCTATATGTCAAGGACTGACCTCTTTGCTAAATATACACAAATGTACGCAAAAGCGCAAGCAAGACAGATTGTGCCAGAAGGACCATTTGTGCGGCAGCTAACGGATATTCCTAGAAAACAATATGATGTTGGATTATTCTTTAAACCAAATCGTAGTACTCGTTGTGTTCAGCTACATATTGGAAATCCTATTCCAAAAGAAGTATGTGAACAAGAAGGCTTTCTGGAAACTGATGACGCTACATACTTGAGCAGGACTCTTATTTCAAAGTTTAGGACACTTGAGTTCCTGAGAGTCGTGATTTCTGCAGGAGGAGTATGTGAGAGCAAAGCAGAACGACTTGATTTTCTAAAGACTGGACAACGAATAATTGACGTCATTTTGAGAAAAGTCAGAAATGTTATGCATATCGCTGAGTTCGGTCCTCTTAGGTTTGACAGATGCGTTCAGACTCTAAATGAATTTCTTGAAAAAGATTTGAAGATGGATGAAGTATCTGTAGAAGCAGCATCAATCCCATTTTATGTTGCCGCTCCAGAATACATCTTATTGTCCAATAACGACCTCATAGTTGTCGGTGATGAACTAAGAGTTCCGCAGGGAGAGTTCTTCTTAGTCGGTGGATTAGGATATTCATTTGATAAAACAGAGGGAGCTGTAAGCGAAGCACGCTTGTTCAGATCTACCACTGACTTGACATCTCAGGGCATCGATGAAGCGTACATTGACGGTATGATCTCACGAATAACAGAAGACTTTCAGAATAATTTACACTCTCTCATATTTGCGGATGTTTGGAAGAAGGGCAAGGCAAAACCAGTAGGTGTTAATTTTGGCGGAGATCTTCTCGTGAAGGCAGACCCAAGTAGTGAGATTTGGGCGGGCGTTTTTGAAGTCTATGTGAAGTCGCCTAAAACATGAGAAAGTCGAAAGCATCAATTGCCATAAAGACCGCTCTAAACGCAAAAATCCTGAAAGTATATGTCGCTGAACCAAGCACAACTGCATCAATTGAATCCCGCAACTGAGTCAGTCCAGTAGCACCAAAAGTATTCAGCAGTGAGGGAAGCGAGTCCAAAGTCAATGCTTGCACACCATTTCCAGCAGCTAATGCAATGTCATTAACAAGGATATCAATTGATTCATAGACACTATCTACTCTGCCAGATACATCAGTGGAATTCCCAATGTTCCCCATACGCATAGACCATTGCTCGCCAAGTCTAGAAATGGAACTAGAGTACGAATGAACAAGGTATTCTCCTACATCACCCTGCATTTCAAAAGAAAATCGCGAACGTTGGCAGAGTACAGAATGATGTGTCCATAATCCAAGTGTCGCAAATGTCACGCCACAGACTCTCATGGATGTAGTGTCAGCATCTTGTAGGTCATCTATGACAAATGGCTCAACAAGGATTCCACCGATAATACCTGAAGTGACAATATCATTATGCAGCAATGTAGCTTCGTTTTCTATTCGATCCACACTCACAGAAAATATTGAAGTTCTCATTAAACTGCTAAATCCGATGAGATCAAGACTTCTTGTTTCAAGCATCAACATTTGCCATTCATGTCTTGATAGAGTCAGATCAAAAGCAATACTCTGCGGCAGATGTGTGATAGCTAATAATGTGGTATTCGTTAGATATAATAATGCATCTCTATGTTCACGATAGATGGCTTCAATCAGTTCAGTAGTTGCTAATGTTTGGGCAGACACATCAACAAGTGCTGAACGGTTGGGTGTCAACGTTATAGAATATTCAATTGCACTGTCATTTAGCAGTACCAGCCAAGATCGTAATCTCACCCAAGATTGCATATCATCTTCAAGAATTCTGAAGTCAACACCGAATGAATTTGAAGTGAG
>MUGD01000103.1 GCA_002900555.1 Thermoplasmata archaeon M9B2D
CATGCCCACCGAATCATTGACAAAAAAAGAGGTTCAGGAAGAGCTATGGCGATGTTACAAAATGTTTTATGGGTCAGTGACAAAGAATATCTCTGGGATTTTTTCAAAAAACAAGTTGAAACGGACCTTGTACCGCCATATGGCCGGACAGTTTGTCCTTGAGAAATTCAGGAGATTGATTTGAACCAGACAAAACGCGTCATGTTCTTTCTTGGTCTTTCTGCTCTCGGGGCAGTATTTCTAATCACTGTTATCTTTCAAGCACCAGAACTTCCTCCAGCGGTACCATCAGAAGAAAAGATAGTTGTTGCAGGTTTGTTTGTATTTCTATGCATACTTGGTGCTTTGCTTGCTCTCCGTCCTAATTGGTTAAAGACAAGATTTCTAACGGAAGATAAAAACAAAAAAAACAACATCAATGAAGGAAAACGAGGCTTTCGTGGACACCATCCAGATTGTTCCGTCTTTGATCATCACAGGATCATCTGGGGGAAAAAAACATGGTGTGCAGGGTGCCTTGGGCTTCTGGGTGGTTGTATCATCTCACTAATCATTATGATATTTTACGTTCTTGCCCCATTGAAGCTTTCGATTCTGGGTACCCGTCTGTTGTTTTTTTTAGGGCTGCTTTTCATCATGATACAATACGCAGAAAACGTATTTCCCAGGAGGCATGCGGGTGTCCATGTGATACTGAATGTACTGTCCATCCTTGGTTTTTTTCTTGTTACCATCAGCGTTCTGGAGCTCTCAGGTGACATCGTCTATGGGTTCTACGCAATACTTCTCTGTGGCCTTTGGCTTGAAACAAGGATTCATCTCTCACAATGGCGCCATAGCCGCCTATGTCATCGCTGCTCTCAATCCTGTAAAGTCTACGCGACAGGAATTATTTTCGGGAGATGACACGAAGCCCAAAGATGATAATGAAAATCGAAATCACCGCGGCAAAAATCCAGTTCCACTGTACGGTGTTGACCCACGAGAGCCATGTATAGGTCTCTGCCATCTGTTTTAACACCAGTTCAAACAGAATCGCAAGGCCGATAAGCACGATGATGACCCCCCAGAACATCGCCCATCCTTTGTTGTTTTTCCCCCCAGCGCACTCATCCTCACAGCGTTGTTCACGGTCTTTTCGGTAGTCATATCCTTTTAATGACGTCCCACAGTTTTTACAAAACGTTGCGTCTTCATCATTTTCCTTTCCACATTTTGCGCAGTATACCATACCTCTACCTCGTTCCTATCATGTGATTATGTGATAAATGATTCTCTCTATATAAATTCTTTTTATGGTTTCTTTTTCTGTTCTTTTGACATGTTTAATGCAAGAAATACATACCCTAAAAGCAGGACAAAGACAAAAATACCAGGCAGTGCGTTTTCCATGCTTGTTGCCGCTGTCGCAAGGCCTTGGACCGCTAGCCGGTCGTGGAGGGCGTAGAGGATTTGTGCGACAATCCAGAGGAAAAGGATAAAGGCAATCGCATGGAACAGCGGTGAAAACACCTTGAATTTCTCAGACCGTCGGGCGAAATAGGAGGTGTAATTTGAAAGAAGCGTTACGCAGAAGAGAGGTAGGAGATATTGCAGAAGTACTGAGGTTATGTCATCCATTTCAAGGATGTCGGTCCCAGAAATTCTTACAATTTCTATGACCAGACGAACGATGATAAGGAACAGGAGGCTTGCAAGCAGTGGTCCTAGGATGCCAAACCGACGGTCATACCAGTTCTCCAGAGACTTGCCTGCTTGGTCAAACCGATGTGTCGGAGGCGATGCTGCTTTAGTTTTCAAAGGCGAACCGCACCGTGTACAAAAAACAGCGTCATCGATCAGATTCTTACCACAGTTCGGACAATTTACCATACGTTTTACTCCCAAATTACAAGAGAATATCACCAATATATTTAAAAAATTACTCCTTGGTGGTTGATGAAGCTTCAACAGGAGAAGAACGGTTTATGGTTCGTTTTTCATTTGAGATTCCGACGGTGAGTCGTCATCGCTTTCTTCAGGCGTGTTTTCTTCTGCTTCTACTGGTTCACTATGCTGTTCCTGTACCACATGGCCGATGACCTTTTTAGCCAGAAACTCCCGGATCTCCTCAGGTTTTGTCGAATCAATGCCAAAATACTCCGGGAAGAGCCGTGTTGTCGTAAGCATCTCCGTCGCACCATGAGGCTCTGAATGGATAAGATGCAGGCTTACCAGCTGATCGACATCCGCGTAGATCCGCTCTCCGATCATATGGCGCAGGTTGGATTGTTTTACCGGTTGATGGAATGCGATAAGGGCCAGGGTCTTTAACAAATCGGTTTTTATCTCTGGCTTTGCCACCATCATTGATTTATCGGTGAATGTTTTTTTCACCTGCATGATGAACTTGTTCCCGGCTTTAACGATCTCAAGGGAGGTTGCGTTTTTCCGGTCGATGTTATACGACTGCATGAGATGTTCGATTGCTTCGTTGACATGCTTAGGAGACAATCCCGTCGTCTCTTGGATTTCCTCGACACTGAGTGGTTTTCCTGCTGAGAACAACAACGACTCAACCAAGCGGTCTTCTTTAATACTCATAGCTGTACTCCCTTCATGTATACCCTATTGTTTTAATAAAAATTTCTCCATACGGGAATCTCCGCTGGTGCACCGTAATCTTCTTCTCATAGGCAAGGAACAAAATCGAGACAAACGTCTTGATGCGTTCCTCGGGACTGTTAACCGGACAGATGTCCGAGAAATTCAACGACCCTTTGGGGAACTGGCAGATCCGTTCCCAGACCGTTGCCACATCTTCCTCCAGATGGTCTTCATGGGCGGAACCCCGCATTGCTTTATGCGCCTTCTGCCGAAGCAATACCCGCTCCTCCTTTCGCAGTTGATCAAGGAGCTGGTACTGTTCTGATTCTTTGCGCACCTCATCAAATGCGCTGAGAAGCTCAATAAGGGTCACCTTGCGGGTTGACTCACGACGCAATGGCTCTTCAAGTGGTGACTGCGGCATGGTCATGACAAGGTTCGTATATGAATACTCGTCATCATTGGTAAGCCAGGGGACCGTTGGGATATCCTCCCATCCAAAACCCTGGTCCTGTTCCTGTTCTTTTGTCTCCATGCTGACGACAAGATGATCACTTTGCATCCGGAGGACCTTCCAGGCCATGTAGATGATCTTCCCTGCGGTCAGAAGATCAAGTCTCTCCTTCTTCGCTCGTTTCAGGTACATGGTGGAGAACCCGACAAGGTCGATGTCCCATGGGTTCATATGATTGTTCAGTACCAGGTCAAACGCAAGGTACACGGATCGGTCAAATGGGTTCTCAATGGAGGCAGACTCACCAGTGGCTGCTGCTTTTGCCATCTCAAGGTACTGGTTTATCCGGCTCATGTCATTGTTTTCATCGATTAAGGCTTTATGAAACAACAAATGGTTGATGACGTCATTATCCAGCTCCATGCGGGAGCACCTCCTGAACACTGCTGTGTATTTCCCCTTTAGGTCCGACCGAGTCGGGGTCGATGTTCCCAATCATCTCAGAGATGCCGGAATCATGCATCGTGACCCCGTAGAGATAGTTGGCCTCTTTTAGCGCGATCTTCCGTAAGGACACGCTGATGAACTGGGAATGTTCCGCCCGGTTTTTTATCATGCGTGATACAATCTCGGCGTTAACCCCATCAAGGAACATGTCGATCTCGTCAAGCACGTAGAACGGGCTTGGGTCATACTGTTGAATCGAAAAGATAAATGCAAGGGACGCGATGCTTTTCTCACCACCAGAGAGGGCAGCGAGCCGTAAGACTTTTTTTCCCTGTGGTCGTGCTTTGATCGTCAGACCACCATCAAAGACGTTTTGCTCGTTTTCAAGTAACAACTCTGCTTCCCCACCTTCAGACAACTGCCCGTAGATCTCCCGAAAGTTCTTGTTAATCTCATCGTAGATCTCAAAGAACCTTTCTTTTTTCTTACTGGTAATCTCCCCGACAAGTTTCACGAGATTCTTCTTCTGATTGTTGAGATGGTCGACATCCTCATCGAACTTCTTCTTCCGCTCCATCTGATGTTCATATTCCTCTAAAGCACGCATGTTGACGGGTTCAAGCTGCTGCATGGTCTGTTCAATGGAAAGGATCGTCTCCTTCAGAGACTCCAGGGCAGGTAATTTCGTGGTTTTTATCTCGACACGATACAACGCGATCTCCTGATCAAGCTCCTTCAGAGAGTCCTCAAGGGTAGGCAGTCGGTATTTCGCCCGGGTAATCAGGTCAATGTAGGATTCGGTTTTTGTGGAAAGAGTCTCTAGCTCGTTTTCAATTCCTATAGTTTTCTTGTACAGTCGGTCCCGTTCTACGGCCAGTTCTCTTGTCTTTCCGCTCATTGTCTCCTCGACGGTCATCAGGGTCTTAAGTTCATCTTGGCCTTGTGTGCGCTGCGCTTTCAGCTCCTGGATAGTCTGCTTTAAAGACTGCACCTCGGTATCAATGTCGGTGATTTTCTCAGAAAGTTCGGTCTTCCGTTCGGTAAGTAACTCTATTTTCGTTTGAAGGGTCTGTTGTTCGCTGTGGAGCCGAAGCATGTTCTCCTGTAGCTCGGAGACGGTTTTTTCAAGGCCGCGAACAGCCTGAGCTACTTCTTTTTTTGTACTTTTGAGTAGATGCTTTCCTTTTTCTTCCTTTAATGCATCAAGCTCGGTGAGTCGTTGTTCGCATTCAGTAAGAGACGAAAGGACCGTCGTGCATTCGGCCTCGATTGTCTGTTTTTCTGTAAGTTTTGTTTCAAGGTCTTTGCTGAGGAGGTCAAGTTTTCCGCTGTACTCTTTCTTTCGGAGTTCCAGGGTCTTTGTCTGGGTCCCGGTATCAGTCTCCCCTTTCAGTGACCGGAACGCGTTTTCTAGTTCCCCGATGTCTTTTTTCAACTGAGCAAGTTCCTCTGATAACTGATCCTGGCTTTGTATCGCCGCCTGTAACTTGCGGGTGACCTCGTCAAGCAAGCGTTGGTCTGCACTTCCAAAGCTCAGTCGCTCGCTTGGTGTGCTGCCACCGACCATCGCACCGCTGGCTTCAATAAGATTGCCTTTGAGGTCCACAAGTCGGACGCCGCCC
The DNA here is from genome assembly GCA_002900555.1 of Thermoplasmata archaeon M9B2D. The sequence goes on from MUGD01000103.1 coordinate 5,110, forward strand.
ATCAGTCGTCGTGCATCGGTAAGGGTGTTGACGATCACCGTGTCACCAAACACATACCAGAACGCACCGCGGTACTCCGAGTCAAATCGTATCAGGTCAATCGCATATCCAAGGGAGCTTTCATCTCGGATTGTCATCAGGGACTGCGCGCGTGGTTTACCGACAATCATCTTGTTTATCGGAAGGAACGTCGCTCGTCCGAGTTTTTTCTTCTGCAGATACCCTATCGCTTCCGCGGCAGCGGCATCGTCTTCTACAACCACCGCCTGCATCCGGGGACCAGCAGCTATCTCCAACGGTAGCATGTATTTTTCATCGACCCGTGCAAGCTCCGCAATCGTGCCGCGAATGCCTTTCAGTTCACCAGAATTTCGTGCGGCAAGAAGTGATTCCACCGCGGAGTTGTACTTTGCACCAACGGTTTGTGCGGCTTCCCGCTCCGCCTGTAGCTTTGCCTGTTCTCGCTGCAGCCGAAGAACCGCTTTTTCAAGATCCGCAAGCTGCTCGGTGATCTCTGATTCCCGTTTCTTTTTCTCAAAAAGCTGCTTTTCTGATTCTTTTGCTTTCTTTCCGATCTCATGCTTTCCTTTCTGCAGCTCCCCCGCCTGCCAGTCGATGTCTTTTAGCTCGAACTCATAGGTGGATTTGGTTTCCTGCAACTCTGCGATCTGCAGGTCTATTGCATCGAGTTTTTCTTTCAGTCTATCCCGGGTCAGCTCATATTCATGTTTCTGGGTCTGTTTCTTGTCGTACTCCTCCCGCATCTTGACAAGCTCCCGGGTGATGTCCATGGAGGTGTCATCTGATTGTGCGATTTCTTCCCGTAAGGCCCCTAGCTCCTGTTCTTTTGTTGTAAGGGTGGTCTGGACTTCTTCGATCTGTTGGCCTAGCTTGTCTTTCTGTGTGGTGTATTCGTCAAGTTCTTTTGTGATGCCTTGAAGGGATTCCTCTAATGTCTCTTTTTCTTTTTTCTTCTCAGCTACCTCACCGTTTGAGTAGTTGATCCGTTCATCAATCTTGATAGTCTCAGAGCGGAGCACGTCGATTTTTTCTTTGATGCCGTGTGCCTCATCCCCACCGGCATCACCGATTTTCTTTTCAACCTCATTTAATTTCTTTTGGAGGTCCATGTACTGGGTTTGTAACGTCTCTTTTTGTTCTTCGAATTTCTTTTGCTCGGTCTCATAGGATTCGATTTGTTTGGTGACCTCAAGGATTTGGGATTCGATTTCCTGTTTTTTCTTCGTAGCAATCATCGCTTTTGTCTCATAGAGTTTATCTTTGAGCTCCTTGTATCGGTACGCTGCATCCCGGTCTTTCTTCAGTTGGCGTATTTGACTGGTAATCTCATTTAAGATGATGTCGATTCGCTCGAGGTTCTTTTCTACATCCCCACGTTCCTTCTCCGCTTTCTCGATATCCTCATCAAACGTGCTTATGCCTGCGATGCCATCGATGATCCTCCTTCGATCGATAGATCCCATTTCGACAAGGTTGGTGACATCTCCTTGCTTGACGATGTTATAGCCTTCCCCGGAGATCCGTGCGTGGGTCAAAAGCTCGATAAACTCTGTAAACGAGGCAGCACGGTCGTTTATGTAGAAATAGCTGTAATAGTTATCTGGGTTATCCTTCAAGGGAGCTCGTTTGATCATCCTTGTAAGGACTACCTCATCGGAGGCGATCGGCATCTTACGCTCTGTGTTGTCAAAGACCAAGGATACCTTGCAGTGCTTTGAGGGATTCTTGCGGT
>MUGD01000011.1 GCA_002900555.1 Thermoplasmata archaeon M9B2D
TGATTAACAAAAGCGGTTGTGTTTACTGTCGTTGTGCTATTGGGGACAAATCCTGAAGAGGCTGCACTGCCTAAAAACAGAGCAGAAACGAGGATTGCCATCAATAGAGACATTGTCTTCGCTAGCTTAGATTTTCCTAAACTATGTTTTGTTTTCATAAAATATTACCTCGCCTTACTCTTCTTTAATGCATTTGGTATTAATAAACATTTCGCATTCAATATATATATTAATATTTAAAATAAAGTGACCAATCTTCAAGTATCACTTCTAAAAAATACGAACAAATGAACATATAACCTACTCGTTCATGTTATCATTATATAATATCTTTTTTAGAAATCACTTAAAAACAGTCAAAAGCCCTCATAGATTTCACATTTGTAGCTCGTTCTTGTAGCTCGGTTTCGTTATTATAAATTTCTTAATTGTACAATTATATATTATATATAAGTAAAATAAAATAAAGAAAAGATAAAAAAAGATAAAAAGAAAATATGAAAAAAAAGGAAAAGGGGATTACCGAAGATTCAGGACGAAAGGACCAAGCAGGAACGCAGACACTGTCTTTTCGATCTCATCAGCGATGACACGGATATCTACTGAGCCAAACCCAAACACAAAACCACTTTGTGCTTTTGGATTAAACCCAGGTAAGATCTTCGTAAAAGTCCCTGTGGTCTGCCGCCCCAGCAGAACCAGTCCACCATCAAGAGAAATCGACCAAGAGACATCCGTTGCTTCTCCAGCGCCAACGTTCTTAATCTCAGCGGTGATGCTTCCAAATCCACTGGTAACTGCACCAATCTCGATGCGGGGTACCGCAAGAATGCTTATGATAGACGGCTCTGACCAATCGCTTTCCAATCCTTCGCTGCTGTTATCCTTGGCCTTCACCATGATACTGTAGTTTCCAACAAAATCCCAGGTATGACCAAAACTAACGGTATCTCCAGATGCATAAGGTCCAAGCCAGTCGCTGACCGAGTCATCCCACGAAACCATGTAAAAGACGTCGTCGTTCTGAGCATCAGTGGTACTCGTCGTAAATGTATATTCAATACCAATCTCACCTTCTGATGGCCCAGTTGGTTTCTCAGGAATCTCAGGCGGCGTATTAACACCTGATGGCGTCCCCCGCCAGATCTTTACCGATGAATCACCAAGGACATTGTACGCCTCAAAGTAGTACTGGGTTAACCCACCACCGCTATAATATTGATATAGATAATACAAACCCATGTTGGTCATGCCACCAATCGTCTCAAGATTATCCTCCCACCAGGATTTAAACATCCGTTTTTCCAAGATATCATCTTCATCCCAGTATGAATAGTCGCTTGCACCCCAGAAGGCAAGACCCCCTTTGTTGGGTGCACGCAGCCAGGTTTCACCAAAACATTCGCTGACCGTAAACTGACACGTAAGACAAGCATGACTGCAAACAAAGGGATACATCCCCTCGTTTATCAAAGCGTTCACATTTGCCTGAGAGAAGGGTGGTCCATCCGCCCAACTGGTGGTACTTCCATGACCAGAGTAAACCGCAAGACTACGACCATTGTTTAATGCTGCACTGACCTGGGCAGTAGTCGCCCCATAGTAACTGTAGAGTTTGTCACATGTGTAATTATGAGGGTTCAGATAGGTATCAACGACATAATTATGAGTCCCCTCAGAAACCAGATGGTTATCCGTCGAAGCTAAAAACACCGCTTTCTTTATCCAAGACTCATTTGTGAAACCACCTTGCTCATAGAAGACTGTTTTATCCACCATCGCAGTGACCTGCTCAGCGGTCGCTGCCGGGAACCGACTAACGATAATATCAGCAAAATAGTTCCCCGCATCAATAGTAGCATAATATAAATCGGTACAGGTCCCTGTCTGTGCTCCAGTCCAAGCAGGGATTTGCGCAGCATCACCGACAAGCAGGACATACGCAGGAGGGACTGGCCAATTTTCATATGCGTCGACGATATACGCTTTGATATTCTCTTTGGTCGGACCACCAGAGATATCTGATGTCTTTGTCACTGTTACAGAAAAATCAAGAAGGTTCTTCCAATCAGCAAGAGGTTGAATCGCATCATAAAATGCAGTATCAACGATAATGAGATATCCTTCCTGTTTCGGCCCTAGTATATTTGTGCCTTGAAAATCGCCATAATTAACAAATGATGTTCTAAAAAGGTCTTCGAAAGAGGATGAGGTATATCTATCAATCTTCTCAACAGTCTTTACAAGATCACTTCCTGGTAGGTTAATGCGAATATCACAGCGAGTTATTATTCTGATTTGCCCAGTAACTGGGTTGTATTGCACCGGTGAGACTTCCAGAAACGCGATAGTACGACCTCTCAGCTCCCCAAGCACACTGGCATCAGCAATCACTGAAGGCAGAAACACATCCATTCCATAATACGCATCATCCCTAGAGAATGGAACTGTCGATCCCTCGATCTTGACAAGCGAAGGTTGCACTGGAAGAATAGACGACGGAAGCTGCAATGCTTCTAAGGATGTCGTCTCCCATGAAATCGATTCAATAAAAACCTCAGGGGTTGAACCAGAGGGGACCTCCAGAAACCGGGAGATAGTTGGAATCTGTGCCTCGCCGATGACTGTAGATACGCCTTCCTCAGGCAGCTGAACCGTAGCAAACAACTCTCCATTAAGGATTTGGCTTCCGAAAACAAGACTGGGCGGGGTCACAGTGACCGTAATAAATGGAATATCTCCGTTGTGAAATGTGGTTTTAACAATGTCTGAAAAATCAGAATTCGATGGACCGGTTGGTTGAATCGCAGTAACAGCTGTAGAAAACAGCAGTATCAGCGCAACAGTTGCATGAATATAGATATTTTTCTTACTATTCCACTTCATTCTTCGTATCCCCTATAAATTACTATTATTCCAATAATTAACACTAACAAAATTCATATTTATATAAGTATCGACGCTATGAAAACAAACCAAGGGTTATTTTTCCTTGGTTATGAGCAGACAAGGGAACCAGCGGCAGAGTTACTGAGGAATAAGAACGAATGGCCCGAGAAGTACCCCTGAAACAGTCTTTTCAGCGGTATCTGCAGTTACTGTTATCAGTATCTTTCCGATACCAAGGAGAAAACCGGTTCGTATCTGGGGGCTAAACCCCGGTTGTACCTTTGCCAATGTTCCTGTGGTGATTCGTCCGAATAGAACAAACCCATCTTCAAGGGTAATTGACCAGTCTACATTCGATGCTTCGATCACACCGGTATTTACCACCTTTGCAGTCACACCAAACCCACCGGTAACTTCTCCTATCTCTAGATGAACAGAATCATTGATATGAACCGTAAGGGGCGCAGACCATCCACTTTCAAGACCAAAGGCATCCTTTGCCTTTACCTCAACATCGTAGGTTCCTGCCATATTCCACCTATGCGATGCCTCGACAGAAACACCCGAATCATACGGACCAATCCATTGGCTTTGTGTGCCATCTCCCCATGACCACAGATAGAACACTTGTTCAGATTCAGGATCGGTTGTTGTAGTTGTATACGTATAATCGATGTTTGTTCCACCTAAGATAGGACCAGAAGGTTTAACCGGATCGTTTGGAGGTTGGTTTGTGGTCGCAGCAGCAAGGTTCTCCACTGCATCTATATCGACACCAGGGTTAAGATCACTTGGATTGCCATCCCCATCATCAACAATCTTCACATACCGAGCTGACTGCACTGAACCATACGCAAGGTCGAATTCCGCTGTTCCCATCCCAGTTCCTAGAAATACCCATGGTCCATCCCATTCACTTGACACATACACGGAATAGCCATCGGTTGTTGGGCCGGCTTCATACACCTTAAGATCGTTTTCATCAGGCTTGTCTGTCACCAGGTCGAGCATATCTACAATGATATATCCCGTAACACCAAGCGATGCACAGACTCCATCTGGAGGCCCCAACGACGAGACACCTTCGGTTGGATTGTTCTGATAATCGTTAGAGGGCGCATAGAATTTGCATGTTGTGATTTGATACGCATAATAATCATTACTTGGGCTAAGCGCAACATTCATTACTGTCGGATCCCCGGAGTCTATTTGAACAGTAAAAGTTTGTTCCTCAAATCCATTCGCACGAAAGTCAACCGTGTAGGTCCCAGGAAGTAGTATTTTATGATAATCCCCACCAATTGGGTCAGCGAAACAAGGCCAAAAAGCCTCCTGAACCCAGATTGTCGCTGGTATCGGCTCTCCGTTGTTCGCATTGGTCACCACCCCTGTTAGACCCATATTGGCTGCATTGATTATTCCTAACATCGCGTCTCTATTCAGGTTCCATGCCTGCGGAATGTTAGAGGATTGGACCTCAATGGTCCAGTCGATGTCACCGCGACATCCGTAACTAAAATCATTACAATCACCGAGTGTCTGGTACCAATCGTACCCCTCCGTTACCCAATACCCATTATACGAAGCATATTGATTAGAAAGATAGACGATAGCAGCATTGTCAGGAGAACGCTGTGTTTTATAATTCCAGATATAGTTTACGATATCGCCTGAGCAGTGGAAGGAGAGTGAGAGTACAAAGTTATTTTCCAATGCATTGGTTCTCATCGCTTGAGTCTCTGGCTCAGAATAGGGCGTCGCACTTTGTGGCATGTACCCGTAGTTCCTGTTCAGGTCGACGCCATGAGCATTGTAACGACTGCCAGCTTCTCTACCATCAGGGTTCACCATAGGAATGATCCAGATTTCCCGGTTATTCACCAGTTCAGTTATCGCAGGGTCGCTGCTGTAATTCTGAACAAGATGATAGGCAAGTAAAAGAGGTAACTCCGCAGACATATATTCATTCCCATGATGAAGACCGCAGATGCGTACTTCTGCTTCGTTTTCTTCTATGTCAGGGTTGTCTGTTATTTTCAACCCCCAGATGGTTCTACCCTGCACGCTTAGGCCAAGGCTGTGAAGACGCGTTATGGCAGGATAGGTGCTTGCGATACTCTGCAGTTCAGCAGTCATCTGTGTATAAGTGTGAAAATCACGTTCGAATGTAGGAGAGTACTTCCACCCATGTGCTTCTGCAATGTCATCTGGGACTTTCTTTGGAGCAAACCCCATGGTTGAAAGCCAGCTATATTCTTCAGATGACACCAGCGCAATGACAAAAACTCGTGATCGATCAATCTTTAGAATGGTGATTGGTTTCTGAAGTATTTCATCCAGGGTGTTTGGCTTGGTCAAAGGTATTGATACAACAATCGCATCCATAGAATAGTGTGTTATCTCTTGTGCGGTGAGAAGCCCGCCCAATACCATGGTGAACAGTAAGCTTAAAAAAACATAAAACGCATATCGTTTTCGTACTAATCTACAATTTCTTTTCATAGAGTTCAATTATCCCCCTTTATGTTTTATTTCATCGAATTATTTTGCATATTTTTTGAATCAAGCCAAAAGCGATCTACAAATCCGCTTTCATTTTCATATGGATTGTTGCCAAGAGTTTCAAGCAACATTCCTATGGACTAATATTATATATGTATATAAGAGGTACTCCCATATATACATATCGTTTTTATCGTTCTATCAATATATTGTGTGCAATCAGTGTTCGTAATTATTACTTGTTACCAAAGATGTTTTTCTCAGTCGGTTTATTTCTTAGATGATTGTGTCATACAATGCAATTCTTCTTATAGAATGAAGGAGTAGGGCAATTATACACGAAAGTAAGGCATTTAAACAACATAGGCATTAGGTAATATAGAGATGGGACCTACTCAGATAGGGTAGTTTAGAGGAATACGATGGGATGATACGGTGGATACTGCTGATGTTACTAAAAAATTTATAACGACAATAATTGAAATAATCGGAAGAAAAACATCGCAAGAATATGCAGCTATAACGATACGAAATCTTTTAAAAAAACTAAAACGAGTCTATCCGTTCCTGCAATATATTGAAATCAAAGATGCACGCTCATTGGAACTCGAAGACACGGTAGCGGTGAACGAGTCAATCAACAGCATTCATCCGAAAAAAGTGGGAAAGGCGTTAACTGAAATAATTCAGATACTGATAAACTCACTAGGTAAAACTGCAGGATATTTCTTTATCAGAGAGACTCGGGAAAAAATTGGTATCAAATATGATACAATTCTTGAAAAAAAGATGGATATTGATCTAACATTAATGCAGGCTACGTATCTAGTTGAAAAACAAATACTAACTCTCCATGATATTCAGAATGATGATGTAATGAGACGTTTTCTAAAAACTCTTATCGAGGTGATAGAGCGGCAAACATCAAAGACCTTTGCGATACGATTTATTGCTCACCGGGTTGATTTGTTACGGGAATACTATCCTTGTTTCAACTATATTACTATTACTGATGTTCGTCATACGCTTGGATCCGAAGACGTAATGGTACAACAGGACATCAACAACATCGATGAACAAGATGTGGGAAAAGCAATCAAAGCGATCCTGAAAGAAACGGAGCAAACACTTGTTGATCTTGGCCGGAACTCTATCGCTGGGGCACTTAAATTGCAGCTAAGCATAGAATATCTAGCAAAATTACGAGAGATGGGCGTGAGTATAACTCCATACAATGTGAGTTACAATGCAGTATTTATAGAAGTAATTAAAACACTTATCGAGGTCATCGGTAAAACTAGAACAGAGAATGATGCGATTTTAATGGTAAACGAATTTCTTAGAAATATGGAAAACAAGTACGAATTTCTCAAGCAAGTAAAAGTATCCCAAGCGGCCAATAAAGACGAATTATATCATATTATGACTTCCAGCGATATCGACAGAATCAGCGAAGGAGATGCTCGACATGCAATCCAAGATCTCCTTGAGAGTATTATCGAAAGCTTAGAAAAAGACTTACGCGAAGAGTTCATTCAACAATTCAAGAAATCACTTGATAAAAAATATCTATCAAGAATCGAAGGGCTCGGTGTTAATCTTCATCTTATTGAGTTGCATCATGCGCTGTTAGACTAAATAAAATATAATCGCTAGAACACCAAAAATCGTATCAAATATGATATAAAAAAAGCAATACAAACCCATCGAAAAGAAGTATCTAATGAAAAAAATATTCACTGAATTCAACAACGATATGCCTTGGAAAATAATCAACAAAAGTGGGATAAAGGGTAAAAGACCAATAGAAGAACCATTTGATCTCAAGGAACTTATATCAAGTCGAATCGACTTAAAACTTACATTGCTATTCCTACTAGTAGGACTGGTTGGGCCTGGATTGGGTATCGGATATTTCTATTTGATCGCACATACATTTCTTATAGATAGCTCTGAACTTTTCATCGAGCAACATATGCTTTTGAATGCCTCAGCACTTCTTATCATTATTCTGATTGCGATTAATACCATGATTATCGGATTTTTCATATCTCGTTCATTTTCCAAACCGATCCGCGAACTTCACAGGGCAGCACAGGAATTAGAGAAAGGTAATTTTAACGTCAGGACAAACATAAAAACAAATGATGAGCTGGCCCAACTTAGCGATGCATTCAATCGTTGTGCGCTTGCATTAAGTAACATGGAGGACGAACGTATCAATCTTGATAAATCAAAATCGGAGTTTCTCAGCATCACCTCTCATGAACTGCGAACACCCATCACGCCCCTTAAGGCACAATTGCAGATGCTGCAACAGGGGTATTTCGGGAAGATTACGGAACAACAAAAGGAAAGTCTTGAAATGATCCTCCGAAACACAGAGCGGCTCAATAAGATCATCGAGGATTTCCTTGAGATATCTCGTATAGAAGCTGCACGATTAAAATTCGTATTCAAACAGACCAATATGTCAGTACTTATCAAAGAGATTGTTGACTTTATGAACGGATTTGCTAAGCAAAAAAACATTACCCTATTGATAACATGCAGGACACTTCCAACTATCGAAATAGATCCAGACCGAATCAGCCAAGTTTTACGAAACCTGATTCATAATGCCATTAAATTCTCCCCGGAGGGCAGCTGTATAGAAATCGATGCACAAGCGAAAAAAGACCATATCCAGTTCAGTGTCAAAGATAGAGGAGTTGGTTTGACCTCTGACAATCAAATCCGCGTATTTGAACCGTTTTATCAGGTGAATGGCTCGCTATGCAGAAAATTCGGGGGAACAGGGCTTGGGCTGACGATTTGTCGGGGCATCATCGAAGCACAAAAAGGAAAAATATGGGTTGAAAGCAAACCTGGTGTCGGCAGTACGTTCTATTTCACCATTCCCTACACCCCTGTATATAACATCGAACCAATTAAAGTCCTCTTCTCAAAGAAAGGAGATATTGAAAAGAAAATACGTACCGAGCTGATGAACACGTTAGGGCCAATGGGCGAAATCGAGTTTAACGAATTAAAACAAAAGCATTCCCTGAACAAGGATGACATCTGCGCGTATATTGTTTGGTTGGAAAAACAATGCATCCTTCGAAACACACAAGCTGAAAAATTAAAAACGAATATTGAAAATATTTTTAGTTTAGAAGATCAAAAAGAAGGAAGTGAACACATCTATAAAGAACCAAGAGGAGACGATAGGTGAAAAAATGAGATTGAAATGGTTACTCACGGTCATGTGTCTGATCATATCACTGATACCTGTAGCGATGATTATTGGACTGCAAGGGTTCGAGATAGCCACCAAATTTCTTGGTTTGATTTTGTTTATTACTCTTATGGTGGCGCTTGTCATTTCGTATTTTATCTCCATGCCACTTGTGAAACTGACAAAGAACATCGATGAGATTAGCAAAGGCAATTTAGATGTTGAACTTGAGAAAAGTGAGATTTATGAGATTAATAATCTGACGGATTCCTTGGATCGGGTAATGGCGAGTCTGAAACTGGCTATCAATAAAGTAGGGGTTCGCAAAGAAGAGATTTTTGAAAATGCTGTAAAAGCAAAAGAGCAAGCAGAACAGAATTTTGATATCCTGCTAAAAAAAATCGATGGGTGGATTTGGGAGATTGATGAAAAAGGGAGATGTACACTGTGTTCAAATAAAGTAACAGAAACACTTGGGTATAGTCCCAAGGAACTTATCGGAAAGGATATCTGTGAGTTTCTCCCTCCGGCTGATGCAAAAAAATTAAAAGAGAAGATTCTTACAATTTCCCAAGACAAGACCACCAGTACAAACAAATTAGATTTATTCTGGAAGGAAAAAACAAACAATACGTCAGTTTGGATCCGCTCATTTATCATCCCGGCGGTCGACCCAGCAGGGAATTACAAAGGCTTACGTTGTTTTAGCAGAGATGCAACCGACTATAAGGTCACAGAAAATATGATAACTGAACTACAGAAAAAAATACGGGATTTAGACAAGCAGTTGCATGAAATCATGCATCAGCAAGATGGAGGATCCTCTATGTTAAAACCAATCAACGAGACCGCGGCAAAACAAGAGTTCGATTATATGATTCTCTTTGATGAAAATACAAAAATCGTTGATTGTACCGACGACATTGAAAAGAAACTCGGTTATAGCAAAAAGGAGATGTTAATGCTTACTTTTTCAGATGTCGTCTACCTTGGGTCATCAAGCGATATCAAAGCAAGTTTAGATGAAATCAAGAAACAAGGAAACATGCATATAAAGGACATTCATAAGAAGAAAGACGGATCATCGCTTTTTGTCAGTGAACAAATCAGATATCTCAAGGATCGGAACGTGTTCATCTGCATGGTCAAACAGGACCTCCTATAAAACGTTCTCTGACACCATATTCTCATCTGTCGAAAAAAAACAAGCTTTTTTGGAAAACCATCAACTATTTATGTGAATGCCCTATCTGGGGTCTTGAGAATATGACGATAAAAGCATCGAAGCGTGCGCAAGGTGTTGAGTATGCGATTCGGGATGTCCTTCTACCAGCACGGCAGTTGGAAAAGAAGGGAATCACGATTTTGAAACTAAACATCGGTGATCCGAATGCATATGATTTTGATACACCACAGCACATCAAGGACGCGTTGTACACGGCGGCAAACGAACGGCATAACGGCTATGCACCCTCAGAGGGTCTTCTTGAACTACGCCGTGCGGTCATAGAGAGGGAACAGACAAGAAATCATGTTTCGTATGAGCCTGATGATATCTGTGTCACCACTGGTGTGACGGAAGGACTTCAGATGCTACTGAACGCTTCATTAGACCCCAAAGACGAGTTGTTGATCCCAGGACCCACCTACCCGCAGTATAATGTGATAACAAAATTTGCAGACGCCGAACCAGTCGCCTACCATTGCTTAGAAAATGAGAACTGGCAGCCTGATATCGACGATATCCGAACGAAAATTACAGACCGCACTAAAGGAATTGTTCTGATTAACCCAAACAACCCGACCGGTGCATTGTACTCGAAGAATGTATTAAAAGATATCCTTGATGTCGCTGGTGAACATGCTCTTATGGTCATTTCTGATGAGATTTATGACGATCTCACCTTTGATGGGAAACAGTATGCGACAGCGTCGCTTACAAACGATGTTCCTGTTATTACGTTTAACGGGTTTTCAAAAGTATACGTCATGCCAGGCTGGCGCATCGGGTATACGATGTTCAAACATAATGGGGAGCTTGACGATATCAAGGATGCATTTCTGCGTATTGCCCGCTCGCGTCTCTGCGCAAACTCAGTCTGTCAACAAGCATGCATCCAAGCATTGCGTGGCCCGCAGACTCATATCGATCAGATGAACGATAAATTACGGCAGCGACGTGACTTCGCCTATAAACGTCTGAACGAAATAGAGGGCATTTCAACAGCGAAGCCAGATGGCGCGTTTTATATCTTCCCTAAAATAGAGGCGATGGGGAAAGGACTTTGGAAGAACGATAAGGAATTCGTGCTTGACTTATTGCAGGAAGCGCATGTGCTCGTGGTAAATGGATCAGGGTTCTGTGCAACATACGGGAAAGACCATTTCCGAGCGGTAATTCTTCCACCGATGGATACCTTAGAGAAAGCGTTTGATGCGATGGAAGCATTTATGAAAAAGAGGCTCAAACAACAATACAGCATCCAACCGAATTCATAAAACATCACAGTTACCCTACACATAAGAATATAACGTCCAAAATGATTCTTTTCTGCGAGGTTAGAACAATGCAGGATAAAGAGCGGAATATGTTTGACAGGCAAAAACTCGTTGACTATAAAGCGTTGGAAACCAAACTGTATGGAGAAATGTTGAAATTATGTCGGTTTTATCAAAACAAACTTAGCCTTATCTCTATCCTAGGCATCATAACGCTAGTTGGTCAGGAGATAAAAGATTTAGATAAAACACTTATCAAAGACCTCGATGATGTAACCGTCGACAATCAAGAGCCGCTGAATCGATTAATATAAAAGTTTTTTCTGTTTGATACTGCTGCATTTTTTCCCAGTGATAACACGATTACGCTGTTTCCTTAAAAAGGACCTATCACCATATGTTTTTTATATATAAAATTTTAAATCTATGGGAGATGAGATGGTTTCTATCAAAAGATTAATGAAGAATTGATTGTTTGAGAACATCGTGGGGAAACCATATGATTATCGCATCGTTTAGCATCTCGCCACTTGGAAAGGGCACCAGTGTAAGCACCTATGTGAACATCGCCATAGACATCCTAAAAAAAGAAGGCATGACGTTCAAAACAAACGCCATGGCAACCGTCATTGAAACAAAAGATCTAGAAACCTTGTTTGACACCATTCAAAAAGCACATCTCGCCGTGGCAGCCGCGGGTGCAGAACGAATCATAACAGAAATAAAAATCGATGATCGAAGGGACAGGCAAGCAACGATAGACTCAAAACTCCAATCGCTGAACTAACCACATAGAGGCCAGAGGCTTCAAAACAGTTATATGGGACATCTTCATTTCGAGTTGCGGGAAGGTAACATTGTGTCATCAAAATCCTTAGTTGAAATATGCTTCCATGGGCGAGGTGGCCAAGGTGCGGTCACAGCTGCCAACCTTCTTGCAAGCGCGGCTTTACAAGATGGAAATAAAGGCGTACAGGCGTTTCCCTTTTTTGGGGCGGAGCGACGTGGTGCCCCAGTCAGAGCATTTGCCCGTATCTCCGGAGAAGAAATTCACTTACGAAGCGAAATCTACAACCCTGATATCGTGATTGTCCTTGATGAAAGCATCATGGAACTTGTCGACGTACTCAAAGGATTGAAACAAGATGGGAAAATCCTAATCAACACCAGAAAAAAACCCAAGGATTTTCAGTTCTCATCCCTGTATCATGTCGCAACCGTTGATGCAACGGCTATCGCCCTGAAATATGAGATCCTTGTTGGCGGAATCCCTGTGGTCAACACCCCAATTCTTGGGTCCGTGCCACGAATACTTGATCGGGTGACCTTGCAATCGATACAACAGATGATCCTTGGGAAATGGGCCGGGAAAAGAGAGCTTGGCGAGCGAAACGTAAAAGCAACCCAAGAAGCATTTGATCAGACAGAGGTGAGTGTTTGAAGAAGTATCAAGTTAAGACCAGCCTATCTTATCCCAAGAAAGGCGCGATGGGAAAAACAGGAAGCTGGCGCGTGTTCAAACCGATTCTGGATAAAAAAAAATGCGTCAAATGCCTCCGATGCTGGATCTTCTGTCCAGAAGGCTGTATTCATCGTGAAAAGGATGATTCCGTTAGCATAGACTACGATTATTGTAAAGGCTGTGGCGTGTGCGCCAATGAATGTACCATTAAAGCAATTATCATGGAACGCGAGGAGGCAAAGAATAAATGACAATCATGATTGATACGGGAAACCGTATCGCAGCAAAAGCAGCGATCATGGCAAAACCGGAGGTTGTCGCAGCATATCCTATTACCCCGCAGACGACCCTTGTTGAAGCAATCGCCGAGTACGTCGCACGTGGAGAATACAAGGGAGAATATATCTGTGTGGAAAGCGAGCATTCTGCGATGTGCGCCTGTATCGGTGCAAGCGCCGCTGGCTCACGGACATTTACAGCGACGTCATCTCATGGATTATTACTGATGCACGAGATGCTTCATTGGGCTGCTCTCGCGCGACTACCGGTGGTGATGTGCAACATCAACCGGGTCGTGGGACCTGGATGGAACATCTGGGTTGATGAGAATGACTCGATTTCGCAGCGGGACACCGGCTGGATCCAATTTTACTGTAGCAGCAACCAGGAGATTTTTGACACCGTTATTCAATCATTCAAACTTGCAGAACATGAAAAAATCGTATTACCAGTGATGATAAACCTTAATGCATTTATCCTCTCTCACACCTCGATGCCAGCAGAAATTCCCGAACAGCATATTGTGGATGAATTTCTTGGAAAATACAGACCACACTGGAAAAGCGATATAGAGAATCCAACGACATTTGGGAACATCATAGGTCCTGCATATTATTATAAGGTCCGACGGGCGATGCAGCAGGCGCAGCTCCATGCAAAAAAACTGATTCCGCAGATAGCAAAAGAGTGGAAGAACGCCTCAGGATATTTCCATGGCGATTTACTTGAATATTACAAATGCGAGGATGCTGAGCATATTCTTGTATCCATGGGTGCGATTGGTGCGGAAAGCAAAATAGCCATTGACGAGATGCGTAAGAAAGGAGAAAAAATCGGTCTTGCCCGTCTCCGGGTGTTACGCCCATTTCCCACAGAGGAGATTCTCAAATTAGGCAAACAGGCAGACCTCATCATTATCGATAGGAACATCTCGGTTGGTTTAGAAGGCGTGCTCTTCAACGAGACGAAAGCAGCATTGTACAATACACCAGATGTAAAAGCAACAGGCTTTATCGCCGGTCTTGGCGGAAAGGACGTCACCTATAAGGACATTGAAAGCATGTGCAGGAAAGCTATGAAAGGAACACGCATTGAACAGGAATGGTACGCGATGGAGGACTAGACGATGGCATTGAAAGATTTCCCAGTTGATGAATGCCTCCTCCAAGGAAATGCAGCATGTCCGGGATGCCCCGCAACAATCGGACTTCGTCTTGTGCTAAAGGCACTAGGAAAGAAAACAATCATGGTAATACCCGCTTGCTGCACGGCAGTTATTGAAAGCCTCTATCCTCATACCTCGTTTGACATCCCTGTAATGAACATTGCGTTTGAGGCAGCAGCAGCAGGTGCATCTGGTGTTGAAGCATCGTTACGGCAACAGGGACGTACTGATATTACGGTTGTCGCCTGGGCAGGAGATGGGGGGACATACGATATCGGTATCCAGGCACTCTCTGGTGCGCTAGAGAGAGGCACCAATTTCATTTACATCTGTTACAACAATCAAATCTATTCAAATACCGGTATTCAACGAAGTGGAGCGACACCGTATGCAGCATGGACGACCACCACGGTAGGGGGGAAGAACGAGTTCCGCAAAGAGATGGGAGAAATCATCCTTGCCCATCATATTCCCTATGCAGCGCAGACCTGCATCAGCTATCCAGAGGACGTTTACAGCAAGGTAACAAAGGCAAAGACCATCAAAGGTCCTAAATACATAGAGATTCTTGCGCCCTGCCCACCGGGTTGGCGGTTCAGTATGGACAAGACCGTGGAGATAGGTCGAATGGCAGTTGATTCCGGCGCTTGGGCATTATGGGAATGCGAAAATGACGTCATGACATTCAACGGGAAAAGCAAGCTCATTTTAGAAGGAAAAATACAACGGAAGCCTATAGAAGATTGGATTAAGTACCAGGGACGGTTTGGTCATCTTTTTAAACCACAGCGGGATGAGAAACGACTAAAGGCAATCGAAGAGTACGTCGATGGTCTTTGGGAGCGATACCGGAAGTGCTATCTGAAGAAGTAATGTAACATTCATTATTGCAATACCCGTGCCCCTTGCTCATCGACCGTACAACAAAAAACCTTTCCATATGGCGAAAGAATCGTACAGAGCGCTGGGGTATCACCTGTCGCAAACACTGAGTTCCCAAGCATGCACATACTTACCATGCCCTGCGCGCTTGCTGATTGTATCGCCTGAAGCACTCGTCTGTCAGCAATATCTATCTTTTTCGTAAACTCCAAACCAAGGGAAAACAGATGCTCAAGGGTTGGTTTCTGCAAAAGTTTTTTTGTACAGTAACGTCCATATGATGCTATCTCTCTAATTTTCGTTGCATTGGTAAGGATATTTTTTGTCTCGATCTTCTTTCCTACGACACAGAGGACAATTTCGTATTTCCCCGGGATGTGTTCAAGCATCCCCCATGGAGGAAGCCCAGCCTTCCGTCTAATCTCAATTCCACCAAAGTTGCTAGAGACCACATCACCAAGTCCGGTATGTGATTGAATCTCAGCGTAATGCGCAGCTTTTACCGCGCTATTGCGCGGAAGGTTGAGAAGATCAGAAAGTGCAAGTGTTGTACTTAATGCTCCCGCTGCGCTCATACCAAAGCCCTGGCCGACCGGAAGATCCATCATGGTATTCACAGAAATTCTTAATGATGTATCACCGGTGAGATAATTTATCGCTAGTTTTGTGACCGGTGCAGCTGACATCTTTCCATTGATATGAACAGCAATTGTACGTCGTGACGCAGGTTGAACCATCACATGGCTGACTGCACCTAGGGAAATAGCAATGCCTGCGCCACGAGATCCGCAACGATCCATTCCCTGTGGAGAATACACTGGTTCGAAAAACGCAGAAATATGCCCAGGAGCAAACGCTATCCCCTTCATAAGCCTCTTGTGTTCAACTAACGCAGCAAATCAAGGATATCCGACGCAATATCTTCTTTTTTTCCTTTCACCCAGGTGCCTTTTCCCTTTTTCGAAAGAAGAAGAATCTCATTATGTTCACCACCAAATCCCCTCAGTGTGTTGCCAACGGCACCGTCAAGATGATATTTTGTAAGAAGCTGCTTGGTCTTTCGTCTCACATCGGACTTTTGTTCCTCTGTTTTAAAGGCAATGATACATGCATTCGGAGCCTTTAGACGAAGTCTCTCAAGGACAACCGGTGCTTGAGTACATGTAATGAAGAGGTGTTCCTTCCCTGACGGCATCTTTCCTTTTTGCTTTTTTGGAATGTAATTCGCAATCGCGGCACAGACAATGATGCCATCAAATCGTTTTAGTTTCTTTTCTGTTACTAACATAAGAAGATCGTTGACCGTCTCAAATCGTTTAAAGGAAATAAAAGAAGGAACAGGCTCCGTGGCAGACCCATACCATAGTTCCACGTCAGCACCTCGTTCGAAGGCATTGACACACAGTGCGACTGCTGTTTTCCCAGAACTACGATTCGTAAGCATCCTGATAGCATCAACTGGTTCAGCGGTTGCGCCCCCCACGATAAGAATCCTTTTATTGTGCAAATCACGTTTCCCAATCGCCCGAATGACGGTTTCTACAATCTCAGAAATAGAAGCAATCTTGGCCTTTGTCCCAGAAATAAAAGGATTAAGGAACATCACTCCTTGGTCCTTACAGATGTCAATGTTCTTTTGAACGATTCGATGGTTATACATCGACAGATGCATCGCAGGAACACAGAGGATTGGCACTCCTGAGCCAATCGCAGTAGTCGCACACGTAGTCACCGGGGTGTCATCGATACCACGCGCAATCTTCGAGATTGTATTTGCGGTACAAGGTGAGATTAAAAGAAGGTCGACAGGGTCTGTCACTAATCCACACCAGGAGACATGTTCTGTTTGCCCTGAAAGCTGGATGACCGGTGTATGACCAGAAGCAAACTCTAATGCATCAGGATGCACAATCCGGGTCGCCGAGGGTGTCATGACCGGGTAGACCATCGCCCCATGACGGATAAGCTCCCGAGCAAGTTTCACACTTTCAACCGCAGCGATACTCCCTGTTACCCCAAGAACGACGCGTTTACCAAGAAGTTTGTTGGTTTTCTTCCCGCGTAATTCCTCTGCAGGATGCATTTGATCACAATTCTTTTTTTATCGTACGACCAGCACGGATCTGCTCGCATGTCGTACTACCTTGTCTGTTACACTGCCAAGTAAAAACCTTCCCTCTTTCCCATAGCCTTTGTAACCAACAAGAATAATATCACTATCATACTTCTTTGCAACTAGTAAAATCTCATCAGCAGGGTCACCTGCTTCGACTGCGATATCGACCTTCCCTATCTTACCCTCGAGGTCCTTTGCGATTTTCCCAAGACTTACCATCGCCTTCTCCTTAAAGGTGCCAGGGGTAACAACCGTGCTTAAATCAATGGTTGGTAGCAGCATGTTGGTAAAGGTTGATTCAACTAATGCAGCAGGGATGACCGTCAGAAGAACTAGTTCATCTTCAGGTGTTGAGCATTGGACTGCTACATCAATGGCTTTCGTTGAAGCTTCTGATCCATCATAGGCGACAAGTAATCGTTTCATATTTCACCACAGTGCTGCTAGTAATGAGGAACTGACTAAAAAAGATTGTGTATTCTCTCATAAGGAGAGAGAAGGGGATTTCTCTAAACAAATTAGATAAATACTCTTTGTCCGTCTGAATCGTACAACATTACTTACATAAATACAAAAGAAAATCTGAAAGTGGTAAACCGTCCTGCCAACGCATGATAAAATTCCCACTTTTACTAGTGGAAAGCTTTGGGAGTCGATTCTGTAAAATCTTGGCTCGTCCCTCAAGCTGTTGAACCTCCATGGTAAAAAGCCGCCAGCAATCACCTCCATGTCCCTTCAGGCGAAACCCATAGATTGGCAATGTCCTTGTTTTCTCACATTCACGCTGCATCTTTTCCGCCTGTCGTTGCAATTTCCCATCAACACTACTGAAATGCAACGTGTCTATAGCACTTGCTTTGATCTCCATAAGAAAAGAGATATCGCCTCTCAACGCAACCAAATCAACGCCAAACGACCCGGCAGCACGCACGACAACAAATGGTTTTTTCTTGGCAAGATAGTAATTCCCTTTCTCCAGCGCAGAGCATGTTTTTGTCACCTTGGAAAGTATCTTTTCATCCCCCTCAAGAATGCCTTTTAATTC
Source organism: Thermoplasmata archaeon M9B2D (assembly GCA_002900555.1). The sequence continues at coordinate 18,060 of MUGD01000011.1, forward strand.
CCGTTCGTACACGCTGCTCATATGAAAAAGGTAAAATACCTCGTTATGTTTTAATGTTTGGGATTGGAGCTTTCAAAATAGTCGGCGATGTGGTGGACAGCATATGAGCAAAGACGTTCTGGTCAAAGAAGTCATGAAGACAAAACTGGTGATTGTACAACCATTTACGACGGTTTTAGAAGCAGCGCGAATTATGAGAGATAATAAAATCGGAAACGTAATCATCTCTGAAAGGCAACATCCGATTGGAATACTGACTGAAAGCGACATTATCAGAAAGGTTGTCTGTGAAGCAAAAAACGCTTCAGATGTGCTTGTTGAAGAGGTCATGAGCAGCCCTATTATTATCGCAGAGCCATATATTACGCTCCAAGAAGCTTTAAAGATTATGGGAAAGTGCAATATCAGAAGACTTCCCATCGTTGAAAACAATGTGCTTGTTGGAATTATCACGCAACGCGATATCTCACGAATATCACCAGCGTTAAGTGAAATCGCATATGAATGGTCAAGCATCGAAACGAAAGATCAGAAGTATGTACAAAGCCGGATTTTCTCTGGAAAATGTGAGGATTGCAGCACATTATCAACACACCTGAGAAGTGTTGATGGCCGATTGCTCTGTGAAGATTGCATTGATGGATTGAAATATGAATAATATCTTTTGAATAATAAAAAGGAGGAAGACAGTGATGAAAGTAAAGGAAATAATGACGACGAAAATAATTTCGGTAGATAAAGACGATAGCCTCAAGCATGTACTTGATCTTATGAAAAAGAATAATATCACAAAGATACCGGTACTTGAGGAAAAAAAATTTTTTGGTCTTGCGACAGACAATGTGATTGCATATAAGCTTGGTTCTATACGGAAGCGAGGTGTCACCGCGTCTCGTTTGCATGCATCCTCTGTGACTGAGAAACAGGTAAAAACCATATCCCCTGAAGAGGAAGTAAAAAATATCTTGAAATCGGTTGGTGAACCAGGACCAACGATGCTTCCTGTCGTTGAGAAAGATAAACTTGTTGGAGTAGTAACAAAAGCGGATTTATTGCCGTTGGTGACAAATACAAATCAACTTCATTCGATTATGCAGAAAAAAGTTCATGTTGTCAGTCTGGATGACCGAGTTGTTCATGCACGACGAATCATGATTACAGAAAATGTCGCTCGTCTGCCTGTTCTCGAAGAAAAGAAACTAGTCGGAATCATCTCTGATATTGAGATTGCCTTAGCATTTGCTTCATTGAAAAAATCATTTTCATTGGGGAGACAAAAGCACCATCTCGACGAACTGCTTGTAAAGGACGTGATGCGATGTCCAGTTATGTGGTCGGATCCATCAATGAGCATTTTTAATGCAGCACAATTAATGATGAATCAGAACATCGGAGCCTTGCCCCTATTAGAAAATGATAAGCTTGTAGGGATGGTAACAAGAACAGATTTATTACGGACAATCGTGATGTAAAAAGCTTTAAAGTTACCAAGACGATTTCCTATTGCATGACATATCATATTCCCTCTGATGATACGATCCTTGGTGCGGTAAGAAAAGTTTTTAAGAAATATCATACGGTGACTTCACAACATAAACTAAAAAAATTCGTTGAAAAAGAACTACACACAAAGAAAAAACAATTCCACGTCAGTGAACAACGATTACGGATGCTTGTTTTAAATAGTGGTTTAGCTTCTGCTGAGATTCGTACAAGGGAAGGTGATCCAGATAAGATCCTGCATAAGTGTCCTGTCTGTGGAGGATCGTTACAGCGGGTGAAAAATCAGACGATTTATGGGGGGGAGGTAACCTTGGAATTTCGATGCGATATGTGTGGATATTGGACAGGAAAGAAAAAGAAGATACCGACATTATACATATTTCATCCAAGGTAACTTGTTTTTTTAAACTGTATTGACTATCGGAATAATTATTTTTGTATCACCAGTGATATAATAATAGGAGAAAAAATATAGTTTTACATGCATCAAACAGATGAAAAAATCACAGGATTGCGGCAGGAATTAAATCAAGGGATTTTATCGTGACTATACCAAAAGTAGTTTTTCTTGATTTTTTTTACTGTTGCTTGTAATCATTGGAACTAACTTAGGGCTCTTTTTTTCTCTCACGAATCTCTCGATGTAATCTTGTTATTTCACTTTCAAGCTGCATTAAACCAAGATCTACTCCCATCTCTTTAATGAAGTTGAGATGATCATCGCTGAGTGTATTGCGAATTTCTTTTATGAAAAAATGTCCAGCATTGTCACCAAGGGACCGATTCATGGAATCGATAATTGAATGAATCGCCTGGCCCAACTGAGTAAGTGATACGGTATTAATACCAGACATGACAGTAACAACATCCCCTGAGTCCTCTTTATAGAAATTGTTACTGATGCGTATATGTTTCAGAAATTTGTATTTCGTTTCCAACTGTTTCATGAGATCTTCAATAGTCATAATCGTATAGGGAAAATCTGTTTTTCTGCTAGAAATCGAAATAAGTGTTTTTAATACACTCTTTATGATTTCTGATTTTTCAGGTGACGACATATCCCATCTCTCGTCAGTCGGTGGTTGTTTTCCCAAATATCTAATATCATTGATAGTACATATGTATTAAAACCTTTGCTGAAAAAGACTGATTCGTGTATTTGGTCGTATGAATCTTTGGGTTTATGACAGGAACTTCTTCTCGGCAGGTAGTAAATATCTGGAAAAAGGCTTATTTTTTCTTGATTTGTTTTTTTAACAGAAAAAAAAAGAGAGCGATAAAAACAATGACAGTTTCAAAACCAGGTGTAGAAGTCGTCGTCTTATTATTTCCAATGCTGAGAATGTAGATATAATAACCAGAGTTAGTAGAATCCTGTGAGACATAGGGGGATGTTGGCCTAAAACTAATGTTAAGAGGGACGTCTCCAGAAAGTATCGTTGGCCAGCTTTCTAATATGAAGGCTTTTTCCTCATCTGATTCTAAGGAATAACTCAGAGGTTGCATTGTAAGATTCCCACTTCCTTCTGGGTCCTGGAATTGTACAGAAATGGCAGGTGAAATTGTATCACCTGTGTTACATAATATGACACAAATTCTATATTCTCGAATGGTCATTTCTCCTACAGGAGGACGGATTTTTATTAGCTCCACTGATACATCCTTTATTGAGAGATGAGCCTGAGCGGTACACACAGGACCAAGGATGCTGATAAAACCTAAACCCACCAAGATTCCCATCATAAAGAACACTATTTTTGAAGTCATATGATACCTCACCATATCGTACAAACGAAAATAATATATTTAAACTTCATCCTACATGCGAACATCCTGTTCCCAACCATCCAAATCGAAATACATCCTCTTCATTAAGGTCGTTTCACATCCTGAAAATGTAAAAAGAACGAGTAGGAATAACAATTAGCGAAGAACCTAGAATACAAAAAGGTATTGACGTCTTCGCAAGAAATCCCAAGACATCGAATCTTCTTACAAAAAAAGCAATTATCATCACATTATGTTCACATCCAAGGAGATTGTGTGTCGTACTTTTTGAAAACGAGGATACCGTTTAGGCAGAACACCTAACAACCACACAGGTTGAATAATGTAAAAAAGAATGATTCCTATCTCAGAACCGTTTCTTATTGTCCCGGAGCCCTTCCACAATTTGCTTACCAAGATCAGTAAGCCTGTATAATTTTATATCCCGATGTTTTCCTCCATCGATCTGTTCAACAAGTTGTAAATTAATAAGAGATTCATCATCTCGATATCTAGTGTTCATACCACGGATAGCACCAATCACATTTGTTGGCGTGGTTTTCACGCGAAAGGCAATCTCAGATGTATAACTCCCACTTGGACTGATATCAAAGAGATACTCCGCTATTTTCTTCCGTACGCTACTTCTCCGAAGCGACCTAATAATAAGAGGTTTCAATATCTCTGGAGAAATCGCTGCCTTCGTTTCGTCCTGCATCCCATCCACGAAATCAATATAGTGAATAGCATGGTAATTAATAAGCTAATCGATTTAAAATGATGCGAAAAAGTGGGCCAGGCCGGATTCGAACCGGCGGCCTTCGCCGTGTGAGAGCGATGTCATAACCAACTAGACCACTGGCCCAGAATTATCTCAAGATTAATAGTGTGAATTTAAGAGTAAGATAAATGCTTTTCGTTCAGTGCAACCGTCATAGACGAGTCTTCTTAAGGAAAACCTTATCAAGTGTAACAAGGATAACCTCTCCAAGAAAACAGCAACCGAGGGATATCCGTTGGCAAGATGGAAGTTGTTTAACTGGTTGAAAAAGAAAGAACAACCACACGCAGAAAATGAAATAACAACAGAAGAAAAAATCGAATATAGTGAAAAACAAGACAAATCGGAAACTCAAAAAAAACAGACAGAAACTCCAATCAAAGAATACGATGAAACACTCTATTCAAAAGGGTCTGAACAAAAACAACCATCGACAGCATCTCACGAGAAGAGGCGGCCACTAAAGAGAACAAGTTGGGAAAACGCGAATACAATCGAAGAGAATATCGATGGCATGAAACGCAATCAGACACAATCAAATGCGTGTAGTGATCAAGACAAGGAGGATATCGACAAAAAAGTCGATTATATCCTACTAAAGAAGAAAAGCAGACTTTAACAAAACCTCCTTGACAGCGGAGTATTTTTAAGACTTGTTTTCTTTTCTGTTTTACAGAAAGGATTGGTTAACGTGATAGTAGTATTACGACTCGGACATCGAATCGATCGTGACAAACGGATTACCACGCATGTTGCGCTAGTTGCCCGGGCATTTGGTGCTGACGGCATCCTTATCACCACGAAAGATGAAAAAATACAGAAGAACGTCCATGCAGTCTGCAAACGGTTTGGCGGGAATTTCCAAGTCCAAACAGGCGTCGATCCTAAAAAAATCATCAAATCATGGAAAGGATCCGTCATTCATCTTACTATGTATGGTGAGGAGCTAGAAAAAGCAATAAACCACCTTGATGCAAATCGTGATCTCCTAATTATTGTTGGAGCTGAAAAAGTGCCCCCGTACTATTATCAGGTCGCCGATCTCAACGTCTCAGTAGGAAATCAACCTCATTCCGAGGTTGCTGCATTAGCACTATTCCTTGACCGATATACCAAAGCGACCTGGCAAAGAAAAAAATTCCATGGAAACATTCAAATTGTCCCCTGTGTTAACGGCAAAAAGGTTCTCGTAAAGGATAAGACATGAGCACAATCCCAAATCCTGGGCAATGCCTACGATTATTAAAGGACGCTGGATGTTCTGATGAGGTTATTGCCCATTGTAAGGCAGTACGAAGAGTCGCGATCAGGATAGCGAAGAAGGCCCATGCGAATATGAAGCTAGTGGAGGCAGGAGCATTGCTCCATGACATCGGGCGATCGAAGACCCAGGGAATTATGCATGGGGTTGAAGGAGCAACAATCGCTCGTCGTCTAGGTTTACCAGAACGTCTTGTAACCATCATCGAGAGGCATGTAGGAGCAGGGATACCAAAAGACGAGGCAATCGCACTTGGCTTACCACCAAAAGACTATATGCCCTTGACACTGGAAGAAAAAATCGTTGCCCATGCCGACAATCTCATCGAAAATAACCGTGAGCATCATATTGAAAAAGAAATTGAAAAGGCATTACAGAAAGGACACATAAAGCATGCGATTCGTCTCAGGGAGTTACATCAGGAGCTTAGCCAGCGATGCGGGATGGATCTGAATAATATCTAAAACAGACACCCGAAAAGATATATACGATATCTGATATTTACCTGAAAAACACTTGCAGGGGTAGCCAAGCATGGTCAACGGCGCAAGGTTGAGGGCCTTGTCCTGTAGAGGTCCGCGAGTTCAAATCTCGTCCCCTGCACTAACTTCTAAAAAAAGAAAATTTTATTACGACGATGTCAACTCCGAGGTACTGGTCCATTGGCAGTCAAATCAGAGCAAGCCGATTCTTGGGTGTTGAAAGATATGAGAAAAAAACCATACGCAATCGTTATAGGGTTTGTCATTGGTATTCTTATTATCCTCTTAGCCGTGCAATTCCTGGCCGATGCTGCAGCGATAAATGAATGTACAATATATATTAACGATGTCCGCTTGGCTGATATTGGTCTTACCTCATGTGACCTCTGGGTGACAATAAATTTTACCAACCCAACTAGCCGAGATTTCTCTGTAGAATCCGCCACCTTCGATGTCTTTGTCGCCAATAGTTATGTGGGAAATAGCGATTTATCTCAATTTTTTATTCCAAGTAAATCTTCAAGAGAACACGTTATTTTGTTAACACTTCTGTATTCTGATATTGCTCATGCGGTAATCGAGGGCATTAAGAATAAAAATTTCGATATTTATATCTCCGGTGAAGCACAAGCATATGTATTTTATGGGTTATTTACCGTTTCAGTACCATTTTCTGCATCATCAACTTACTCGTAGAATCAGTATCAGCGTATCTCCTTCAGAAAATGAGTATACTATAGGTTGGTTCACTGTAAAAAATAAATACCAGGATATCCTTAGGAACGTGACAAGTAAGAGCGGAACAATCTAATCCTGTCTAATCCGTCGTTACGAAAAAGTCGATATATTTGCATAAACCTCATATGAAAGATACATGCAGTAATCCTCGAAGTCTTGTAGATATGTTCGACCTTCAATGAAAAAAAAATTTCTCGTTAATCTATACCTATTCTAAAGCTGTTGATATTTAAGATTCACTGGACATCAGCAAGTTCCTCTTTTATTATACCATGAAGTCTTGTTCGAAGATTACCTGGTAGATCTGTTTTATAAATCTTAAAGAACGTGTCGCGCAGTTCATCCTCACGGGCAACTGCTTCTGAGAGGAACATTTTTTTAAACAGATCAATAAGCTGTCCTGTAACCCCGTTCGTATACGCCATATAAAACGCAAGTAACTGTTGGTCCCGTGCCTGAGTGCTTTTATCGTATCTGTCAATCTCAGGGTTCAAACCAAAAAGGGTATAATAGTCCTTGAATCGTCGTGAGAGCATGCTATGAAGACCGATGCTTTTTACGTCAAAACCGTGTGCAAGCATAAGGATACTTAGCCGTGCGCATTTATTGCATGAGTGACACCAGCGTTTCCCGTTCGAACCATCTAGGCAATTACATGAAAACTGATATTTTGCTAGTTCTGGGTATCTTGAAAACAGGATTTTCACCTCTGCAATGTCGGTAAGAGGTTCGACTAAACTTATTACTCGATATCGTTTATTCAGAAGCTTTAGTTTTTTTTGTTGTTGATGTCGTGCTGTTGTTGTTTGGTCGTAGGAAGGAAATCCTATATAACCCTGTTTTGTTCGAAATGAAAAATTCATGTTTTGTTGATTTCCAAGCAACACCATCGATGCATTGTCGTGGAGAAATGGCAAGGCAAGAAAGCAAAATCCAGTTATCATATGTGTATACCCTAAACAGGTTGGAGATGTGTTCCAGGTTTCAAAGTCATTGAGTTTTTCGATGTAATTTGTGATAATATGTACATTGATATCAAAATCATTTTCTATCTTTTTTACTGTTTTAAGTGAAAAGCTGTTTTCATAGGGTGTCGTAGTATCATTTATGTGAATCGGTGTTATATCTACATCAAGTTCTCGTGCCAGCCCCAGGGTAAGTAAACTGTCTTTGCCACATGATAGAAGAACTACTGCACCCTCACGTACACTTGCCTCTGCATCGACAGCGCGTGTCCTTTCGAAAGAATACTCTATACTCTTGAATCGCTCAATTGTCTGCGGTATATCACACTCATAATCATCTGCGATTCCTGGGATCTGATGTAAAATAATTTCCTTTAGCTCTTTTTCAAAAAGAGGTTGTGCTGTATTGTAGGTAAGGTTGTTGATGTCTGAAACAAGCGGCATTGCTGCCGTTGATATGAAACCAAACTCTTGCGCAAAGAGGTTTTTTAACTTTGTAGGCAACAGATTCCATGTATTTTTTGGAAACATCAAATCATACGTTTTATCATGAAAACGAACAGCTAACCCACGTTTAGTCTTTTTAATAACAATCTTGTTAACATCCTTATTTTTTCTACTTTTGTGTTTTTGATACATATAAGTTTTTTTTTCCCTTATCAGACTTTCACCACGTATAATTTTCCTACGTCACCAACATAGAAACAACTAACTTAAGTTTTACCTTCTATACACACTGGATCGGCTAAATTCATAAATTTGTGAACTAATGTATATTTTTTAATATTTTTTAAAAAGAAACTATCGCAATTCTTTTAATAACACACGGATTTCCCTACAGATATGACAAAAGAATTACTTCTCATAAGTAACTCCACGCTACACGGAGAATCGTATCTGCAACATTGTAAAAAAAACATCAAACAAACCCTCAGGGACTGCGAAAAGATTGCCTTTATCCCCTACGCAAGACCAAGTGGAATCACCCATGAAGAATATACTGTAATTGCTCAAAAAGTTTTTATGGAAATGGGATACAGATTGTTTGGTGTTCATGAACATAGAAATCCCGCACACGCACTCATCGATGCTGACGCGATTTTTATAGGAGGGGGTAACACCTTTGTTTTACTTACCATGCTTTACAAGCATAACCTCATAGAGACCATCCGCCAAGAGGTAAAAAATGGAAAACCATATATTGGAACAAGCGCAGGGTCAAATGTTGCTGGCGCAACAATCCAGACCACAAATGATATGCCAATCATGTACCCACCCTCGTTTGACGCATTACACCTCGTGCCTTTTATCCTTAACCCGCATTATATCGATCCCGACCCAACCTCAACTCATATGGGTGAGACCCGGGAAACACGAATAAATGAATACCATGCGTTCAATGATAGAACCGTTGTAGGACTGCGAGAAGGATGCATGCTTGAAATCACAGATAGTCATGTCATGCTGAAGGGGAGCACCAACGCTCGTGTTTTTCAAAAACAAAGACAACCTATCGAGTATCAGCCTGGGAACCATCTGGATTTTCTTCTTACGAGCAAATGACCTATACCTAAAAAGCTTATGAAGCACGGTCCATCGATTCTTCTCCTTATAGTTCTATCAGGAGCCACCAAGTTATATCAGCAATGAGAACTTACATCGTGTCCATTGAATTGTTTCTATTATCGTTTATCGTTCTGTTTCGAAATCAGGGCAGTTTTCAACACAACCACCCAATGGTATCTCATTTCCTAAACGACACCGTTCGCTTTCCATATACTCATTTCCATCAAGGGTACCCGTTGGAACACGATATCGTTCAAGATATTTGCATATACTCATACCCTCTCACTCCCAACATGATGTTTCATATACAGGTATGCCTTTAAAAACATATCCCTGAGGGTGTAATAGAAGATTTTATGAAATCGATACTCTTATTATCCAGTAAAATATCAAAGAACTGGGCTATGACACCGACACGAAGGTTCGTCGTTTTTCTTGAAAAAATGTTTCCGTATCGATTCCTAGCTGTAAAGATCACCAGGGTTCCCATATTACGGGACATCATCAATAAAATGCTCTTTGACAAGACAAACTTGACTGTGTTGCCTAAAGAATCTGTCCTAGAAATCAACCTCGAAAAACCGATTCAACCTCCAGATAGCATCGTTCTACCATCGCAAGTCGTTGAATATTTTATACGGAAAACAACCTATCGATTTATCATGAATTTCTGTATCTGCCGAGAGGCGATGGACTGTAAGAATCATTCAAAAGAGCTTGGATGTGTATTCCTTGGAGAAGCTGCACGTGGTATCAACCCGGAATTCGGACGAGAAGCAACAACAGAAGAGGCATTAGCATATGTGCAGAAATGCCGCTTAGAAGGATTGATTCATCTAATCGGGCGTGATAAAATCGATGAAACCTGGCTTGGTGTAGGATTAGAAGGAAAGCTTTTGACAATCTGTAATTGCTGCAGCTGCTGTTGTCTTTGGAAAATGCTATCCAACCTTGATCCAAAAATCAGAGCGAAAGTGAGGCGAATGCCGGGTATAGAAGTGACGGTGACAGAGAAATGCACAGGATGCGGAACATGCATGCAGCACTGTTTCATCAATGCCATATGCCTTCAAAATGGAAAGGCAGTCATCAGTGCCGACTGTAAAGGATGCGGCCGATGCGCGGAGCAGTGCCCAAACAATGCTATCGAAGTAACGATACAAGATTCACAGTTTGTTGAGAAGACAATTCATCGCATAGAATCGTCTGTCGATGTCTTGTAATGAAAAAGATGCTCCTGTTTTTTATATCATGGTTCTTCATGTTTTTTAGAATGTGGTGTGGGGTGATTTATTTTATATTCATCACAGGAGTCGTTTAAGAACGCTCTGCTATCCCTAATAAGTACCCGTCCTATCGATACACAGATGTATGAAACAGAGTTTAAAATATTTCAATATAAAAATACTTCATTGATTGACCTTATTATCTTTATCTGTGTATGTTGTTTGATGATCGTCGTAAATCATCATGTTTTATTAATTCATATAAACATTTATATACCAATTCCTTCTGTATAATTTACATTTATTAGTTAGAAAGGGGTAACATATGAAGAAGAAACTCATAGGAATTTTTATTTGTATATTAATGACAAGCAGTGCATTCATAACTAGTGCCGCGATAATAACAACCACGCAGGATGAAAGCATCGATGGCAATACAATCACTGTTATCATCCCCGTTGGAACCTATCAAATTATAAAAGGGAAACAAGGGTATGAAGTAACCATCGAAAATTTTGGTCGATTACTTATACCAGGGAAACCAAACCTTCCATCAAAGATCTTTTCTATTGCATTACCGCCGGGTGTAACAGTACAAGACGTAACATTTGAAGCCAAAGACAGCATCGTTGTTCCTGGAGAATATTATGTGGAACCTAACTCATTGCCAAGGGTTATCGGTGAGGAAGACCCAGTTCTCTTTGAGCGTGATCAACAACTATACCATGAGAACTATCAATCTACCTATGGAGTAAACGGCCCGTATCCAGCATCAATTGGTGAAATCATCGGAACAGGTGGATATCGTAAATATAACCTTATTGATGTCAGAATCAACCCTGTGATTTATTATCCAATTTCTGGTGAATTGTTGTATCATCCAGAAATCATCGTCAAAGTACACTTCACACCTTCAGACCAGACATCCTCTGAAGATACAATGATTGATGCTCTTCCACGTACCGAACAAATCGCAAAAGAAATAATAATTAACTACGACCAAGCACAGAAGTGGTATCCAATTCTACCTAATGGAAGAGAACAATATAATTATGTGATTATCACACTTGATTCATTGGTTTCTGCAGTAACACCCTTGGTAGACTGGGAAAGTGCAAAAGGAAAAAGTGTCAACGTTGTTACTACATCATGGATTAACAATAACTATGCAGGATATGATCTCGCTGCGAAAATGCGGGAGTTTTTGCGTGAAAAATACCCTTCAGGGGTATGGGGTATCGAGGACGTATGTCTTATCGGTGGATATGACGATGTGCCAATGCGACGAACAGCACAGAACACCGGATATGGACAGCCGGAAACTGACTATTATTATGCCGAGTTATCGCTTTCAGACAGCCAATCCTGGGATGCAAATGGAAATCATCTATATGGGGAAAATTCAGACCCTATTGACTTTATAGCTGAGGTAAACGTAGGTCGTATCCCCTGGAGCGACCCTGCAATTGTTCAAAGTATCTGTCTAAAATCCATTGCTTTTGAGCAAAATAACGATGTTTCATATAAGAAAAACATTCTTCTTCTTGCTGCTTTTTTCTGGTCCGATACCGATAACGCCGTACTGATGGAATACAAGACAAATCCAGTGAATTATCCCTGGATGTCAAACTGGACAAAAACACGGTTGTATGAGGATGATCAATCAGCATATCCATGTGATTATGATCTGAGTTATAACAATGTCAAATCAGTTTGGTCCACCGGGACCTATGCATTTGTGAATTGGGCGGGCCATGGATCACCTACTGCTTGCTATGAATACTATCCATCCCAGCCTTTTGTGAGTACCGATACATGTCCATTTTTAAACAATAATTATTCTGCTATCATCTTTGCTGATGCCTGCAGCAACTCAGATACTGACGCTCTCAATATTGGTCAAGCGATGCTTAAGCAGGGTGGCGTTGGTTTCCTTGGCGCGACAAAGGTTGCCTACGGAATGCACGCCTGGAATGATCCGTATGACGGATCCAGCCAATCCTTGGATTGTTTCTTCACAGAACGTGTAACCTCTGGAGAATATACACAAGGTGCTGCTCATCAATGGGCTTTACGACATATGTACGTCAATAATTTATGGTACTACGCGAAATACGAAATGTTCGAATGGGGGGCATTGTGGGG
>MUGD01000104.1 GCA_002900555.1 Thermoplasmata archaeon M9B2D
ACTAATTGAATAGAAAGGTAGTATCTCACCGGTTTGTTGTCTTTCGTCCCAGAGTCTCAATAATATCAGCGAATTTGGTATACTGATAAATCGTTCATTGAGTATCTCAGCATTTCTTGGGATAGAGACGATATTCCCATGGGCATATAATGCTGTTGGAGCGCTTAACGCACAGATAATTAGGCCTATTATTATTATATGTAGTTTGTTCTTCATTTTCTATTCCCCTTTCAATTAATTTTTAGAATTGTATGCCTTTATATAATTCATTTCTCTTAGTTAAACCTTCCTATGGCATATTTTTTTGATAATATTGAAAAAAATAGATAATTTAAACCTAATGATAAGATAATCCTTTTAATAATCGAGCTGATAGAAGATTTTTCAGGTTACCGATGATTTTTTATTGATAAAATCATAAATACCTGTAGATCTCCGCCTCATAAATCGCTGAGATAGTAGATTAAAACAATTTTGTACATATGTCTATTTTTAAAATTCGACAATCTATTAATACAGAATATTTATACGGAATGAAGAACAAGAATATTTTCCATTTATAAAAAACAAGAATATCACACCGGTGAGGAATATGATAAGCGCACATACTTTAAAACTATGGAATAAAGAGTCGGTTTTAGAAAAGGCTCAAGAGAGCAACGTTCTTTTTGTTCGTCTACAATTTGTTGACATTCTTGGAACCCCAAAAAATATTGTTATCCCTGCCAGTGGATTAGAGTCCGCACTGGACGATGGTGTTCCCTTTGATGCTTCTTCCATCGCAGGATATGCAACCATTGAAGAATCAGATAAAATCGCAAGACCAGATCCAGCGAGTTTTGTGATCCTTCCGGAGTCTGTTGAGCAACGAAAAACCGCGAAACTTAACTGTGATATCTTCGAGCCAAATGGGAAACGATTCGAAGGTGATGTCAAATATGTTTTAGAAAAAATAATGCAAAAAGCAGTACAATTTGGTTATATTTACAATACGGGTCCTGAATGTGAGTTTTTTTTGTTTAAAAAAAATGCTGACAACTCTTCAGTGATACCAAATGACACTGCCGGGTACTTTGATTTATCACATCGCGATCTTGCAGAAGGCGTTCGAGCAGACATCTCTTTAGCATTAGAAGAAGTTGGAATAAAACCATACACCGCGCATCATGAATGTGCTGATGGGCAACAAGAAATCAACTTTCAGTACGCGGATGCCATTACCACCGCGGATCGTGTCATTACGTTAAAATATATTACAAAAGTAATCGCTACTAAACATAATTTACATGCGTCCTTTATGCCTAAGCCACTTTATGGTCAATGCGGGTCTGGTATGCATACCCACCAATCTCTCTTCACATTAGATGGGATAAATGCATTTTATGATCCCAATGATCCCAATGGGCTAAGCTTACTTGCGTATCATTTTATCGCGGGTCTGTTGAAATACATAAAAGAACTATCCTGTGTGCTTAATCAAACCGTAAATTCCTACAAGCGACTGGTTCCTGGGTATGAGGCACCAACCTATATCGCCTGGGCGAACCAAAACCGCAGTGCTCTCATACGCATCCCCTCAAAACGGGGAGTAAGCACGCGATGTGAGCTGCGTAACCTTGATGTCTCATGTAACCCCTATCTAGCATTTTCCGTAATGCTTGCTGCTGGACTACGGGGGATTGAAGACAACCTTGAACCACCTGCCCCCATAGAAAAAAATATTTACGCATTAACCGAAGTAGAACGTCGAAAATATGGCATTGAAGAGCTGCCAGACAGCCTTGGACATGCGTTGATGGTAATGAGTAAAAGTGACTTAGTAAAAGAAACGCTAGGCGAACATATATTTGAAAACCTCCTGCATGTGAAACGAAAAGAATGGGATGCGTACAGACTACAAGTGACAAAATGGGAGCTAGAAAACTATCTCCCTATTCTATAGAGTAATGCTTGTCACGCTACTATATAATTTTTTTTGCTTTTCTTTGTTAAAGAAACGTTTTTAATTATAAAACGTATACCAGAACATCGAGGGTATGGTTATGCCATTTGAAATGCAGATTGTCAGCAACACGCCACTCACGGGGGAAGAGGATTTTGATACCGCTGCTAAAATCTTCTTTGAACAAATCGGATATCTTTCGAAAGGATCTGACCCGGAGATTCCCTATAAAATATTCGCAGATTTTTTCCTTAAACATCCAACTAAAGCATGGTTTGTTGATGATATCGCGGCAACATTAAAAACCTCACGACCGACCATCTATAGGCATTTAAACAAACTGAAAGGATTTGATATCCTTGAAGAAGTATCAGTTTTTGATGAAATATCAAAACAACAGAAAAAAGCTTATCGATTGCGATATGGGAATTTTGAAAAAGCATGGAATTTCGTAGAGGCACACATTAAAGTAGCTGTTGAGAATTACAGCAAGACAGTCGAGCATCTTCAAAGACTCATAGAAACAAAAAGGAAGTGAACCGATGATAAAAAAGGAAGACTGGAAACTTATAGATGGATCACGATATAAGATACTCTCCATAGCCGGACGAGAGACCGCCTTAGAAACCGAAGGGATCTTCAGGGGATATGCCACTATTGGGATTGAAGAGGCAGGCCTTGTTATTGAACTAACTGTAGAAAATAAACAGGGCGGAGAAAATCTGCGTATCATTCCATTACACGCTATTCTTGCCATCGATGTGCTGGACATGAAACAGCACGAAGGCAAAGATGAGGAGAAAGAGCCTAGCGGACATTACTACGGATAGAAAATGATGTATTGATGTCATTTTGTCTAAAAAAACAAAACGTTTATTAAAGAGAAATGACTTTTCATTACGAGAAACCAAAGAAGTAAATCATCTTTCTGGGGAGTAAGATTTGGCATGGCAAAGGATGAGAAAAAAAAAATTGATACCGACAGCAACATCATCTATGTCGGCAATAAGCCACCGATGAATTACGTCACCGCTATTATGGCGCTTTTAAATTCTGGGAACTTCACCGAGGTGGTGCTAAAGGCCAGAGGAAACGCAATAAGCAGAGCGGTTGATGCTGCAGAAATAACCCATAACCGGTTTTTAACAAACACTGAGGTAAAACATATCGACATCGGAACTGAGGTCGTTACCAACGAGGATGGGAGGAAATCAAATGTTTCCTCAATTGAAATCTGTCTAGCGATGAAAAAAACCGAGAAAGAATAGACAGACCTCCTATACCATCTCCTATTTTCTTGTTTCGTACGACCTCGACATCATTTTTCAAGAGATTTTTCTAGCAAAAAAGACTAAATAGATAAGACAAATGCACGTGTACCTATGACATCAGTTTTTGACCTTCTGCATCCTACGATTAGGGAATTACTCGTAACCAATAATATAGCGGAACCGACGGAACCGCAACAAAAGGCAATCCCTGCTATTCTTACTGGACATCATGTGCTGTTGATTGCGCCAACTGGCTTGGGAAAAACAGAATCGGCGTTGCTGCCTATCTTTCATAACTTTCTGATTACCAAGCAATCCACCGCTGCTGAGAAGGATAAAAAAGGCATCTCAATTCTTTATATCACTCCTTTGCGTGCGTTGAACAGAGATATGCTTCGTCGTACATTCGATTGGGGAAAGCACCTGGGTATTGCCGTCTCGGTTCGCCATGGAGATACCTCAGAGAGCGAACGGGTGAAACAGGCACAATCTCCACCAGATATGCTAATAACAACCCCTGAGACATTACAGATCCTTTTCACAGGAAAACGCCTCCGGAAACATTTACGCAACGTCTGTTGGGTTGTCGTCGACGAGATTCATGAGCTTGCTGGTGACGAACGTGGTGCACAACTTGCGGTGGGTCTGGAACGCCTGCAAGAAATCACAAAACAAGCAGGTCATGGGTTCCAACGCATTGGTCTTTCCGCAACAGTTGGTGTACCGACTGAAGTCGCACGGTTCCTCGGTGGGAAAGAAAACGGAACGTTTCGTCCGGTTCAAATCCTTGAGATCGATGTTAGGAAACATATCGATATCAGGGTCGAGATGCCCTCGGTTAAAAGAGAAGATTATCCGGTAGCACATCGGTTGTCAATCGAACCAAATTCATTTGCGCTATTACGAAGATGTAAAGAACTAATAGACGAGCATACTTCTACGCTTTTGTTTATTAACACAAGGGATGGTGCAGAAATTCTTGCGTCTCGTTTTCATCTTTGGCACGATGATATGAAAATCGGTGTTCACCATGGCTCACTTTCAAAACATGCGCGGATAGAAGCGGAAAACGAGTTTAAAAACGGTTCCCTAAAATCACTGGTGTGTACCTCCTCCCTTGAGCTTGGCATCGATGTAGGTGATGCTGATTTTGTGATTCAATACAACTCACCCCGGGAGGTTACACGTATTATCCAACGTGTTGGCCGGTCAGGGCACCGAGTCGGTCAGACGTCTGAGGGAATCATTCTTGCGACAAATCCAGAAGACCTCTCAGAAAGCCTCGTCATCGCCCGTAAAGCACTTCACGGAACGTTGGAACAGTTTTCAATACGGCAAAATCCTCTCTCGGTTCTCTCCAATCAAGTCATTTCACTTGCGTTGGAATACAGCCGAATCAAAACAAGAACCGCTTACGAAATTATCACAGGCTCCTATCCGTTTGCAACTCTTTCCTGGTCTATGTTCGAATCCATCATATATCAATTAAAAAATCAGAGATCTATTTGGATAGAGCAGGAACAAAACGATACGATTCTCATGAAACGAACGAATTCTCGGCATTATTTCCTTGACAATATCTCAATGATTCCTGATGAGAAAACATATCTGGTTATTGATGTTAGTACTAGAAAATCTATCGGCACCCTTGATGAAAGCTTTGTCTTAAGCTGTGGTTTTGAGGGAGAAAAATTTATTCTTCGTGGTCGACCATGGATGATTGTGAAAAGAGAGGACACCGAGCTTTTGGTCTCTCCGATTAAAGAGATTGGGGCTATTCCTTCGTGGCTTGGTGAAGATATTCCCGTTCCTTTTGAAGTAGCTCAAGAGGTAGGTATGTTGCGTAGGTTTGTAGCGGACAACAAAGAAATCTCCCAGTATCCCTGTGACAAGGAGACCCTAAAGAAGTTTATTGAGTACATCACTGCTCAAAAGAAAGCAGGATTTGTTGTCCCTGATCATACCACGATTACCATTGACGTGGAGGAAAAAACCATGGTGCTGAACACGTGCTTTGGTACAAAAGTCAATGAGACGTTGGGCAGATTGATTTCTGCTGTATTGGCACAAGCCGTTGGTGAGAGCATCGGTATTAATAGCGATGCATATCGAATAAATCTCGAACTACCGGGTCGTATACCTCCGGAACGCGTAAAAGAAATATTGTTCACCGTCAAACCAGAGACGTTGGAATATCTCCTAAAAACGATTCTAAGAAATTCAACATACCTTCGCTGGCAGCTGATTCATGTCGCACGAAAATTCGGTGCGCTACGGAGAGACTTTGATTATAAAACAGTAGGGATGAAACGATTGTTCACTCTTTTTGAACAGTCTCTTATCCTTGAAGAGGCGTTAGATAAACTGCTTTGGGAGCGGATGGACATTGACCATACTGTTCAGATCTTACGCAAGATACAGAGCAATGAAATTACAATTCACATCCAAGGATTATCGCCCATAGCGCTTTCCGGGTTTGAAACCGTTCGTGGGCTTATGGTCCCTCAGCGTGCAGACCGAACGATTCTTATGGCGCTGAAGAAACGATTGGAAGATGCAGACATCACGCTGGTATGTACGAACTGTCAGTATTCATGGAATTCGGTTGCAGGTCGAATCTCTGCACAACCAACATGTTCACGGTGCGGCGCGATTAAAATCGCAGTTGTTCGTCGTTATAACAAAAAGTTTCTTTCCTTACTTTCTAAAAAACATAGAACCGCGGAAGAAAACAGAGAAGTACGACGTTTGCACAAGAATGCAAGCCTTGTATTGAGTTACGGGAAATTTGCTGTACTTGCATTGGTAGGTCGCGGTATTGGCCCTGATACCGCAGCACGTATCCTTAGACGAAGTAATAAACTGGAGCTAGTGAAATCCGAGGAGCAGGAAACAAAGTTTTTACGTGATATTTTACAAGCAGAGCTTCAGTACGCAAAAACACGCGGTTTTTGGGACTCCTAATTAATAATAATAGTAATATTTATATTATATATAGTTCTATTATAGCAATGGTGATAATAAATGAAGAGACGGATTGTAATAGGGAGTATTATGGCTGCTTTTTTGATAGCATTCATACCAGTAATGCATGCGATTCAAATACAGAACGTAGAAAATAATCTGACAACATCGTACATGTCGTACGATACAATTACGACCATGGATGCCGGAGAACTCGTCGTTTTCATTGGTACTCTTACCCAGGACTACCCAGAGATGTATGAGAAATTCCAGCACGATGTCGATGAGATGGAAAGCACATTGGTTTCAACGTTACGTACCAAGAAATTCGATGATATCCATATGAACAACAACCAGGAACTACAACCAAACAGCGACAATCAAACAATGCTTGAAAAAGTCTTTTGGAATATCTTCAAATACAGAGTATTTAGATTGTATCTCAGTACATCTCTGTTTGTTATTACCCAGTC
>MUGD01000105.1 GCA_002900555.1 Thermoplasmata archaeon M9B2D
TTTCCAATCACATTCATGATTGTCTGATATCATAAAGATTATATTCCCTTTGTTTAGACCTTTCGTTACCATCTGACGAATGGTGGTCCATCCATCCATATGGGGCATCATGATATCCATTAAGATGACTCCTTTGAAACCGTTTTCTAGTTCTTCGATACAATCTTTTCCACAAGGGACAGTGAACACTTCGAATCCTTCTGATTCAAAGAGTTCGCGGATGGTGATAAGAACGTCGGGATCATCATCGACAATCATAATTTTCTTTTGCATCCATAGGTGAAATACATATGATGCATAATAATTTTGTCGTGGAAATGCAACAAAAAAATTATTTTACACATCTTCTTAAAAGGGAGTGGAGAAAGCAGGGAGTTTCTAGGTTATCATTGGGTCAAATATATCGTTATTTTCATTTAATCTGGTCTTTTGTCGTCCGTTCAATCGTTTCGCAATATGGTATAAAAAATTTTTTTCAACCATTTCAACTTGTCTTTTGCTAAGATTTGTTTTCCGAATCAATATTTCTCCTTTTTCATTGATCACTTCGATAATTCCTCGTTCTGGGTCTGATATAACTTTAAAGGTTTTTCCTTTTGTTTGAAGCCAGTCCCAGATATGTTCACTCGTCATAAATATTCCTTATATTTTATTAATTTTAAGTTATTTTGTGAGTATATAAACATTCCTACAATATAAGAAAAAAAAATTAAAAAGCTTCTTCTTATAAAGACGTTTTTTCACTCTGACATAGTAGCACCCAGCGTTTATATAGTACAAGTAAAAGAAAAAGACACAGTATAATTGTACAAAAGGAACTGGGTTTAAAATGATCAGTGAAAATAAAAGCACCGTTAGAATTCTTTATATAAAAGCATCTTAATTAAGTGGTTTTGTAATGTATGATAAAAAAATGGAAGAATTGGAAGAAGAACGGGTAATCAAGACCTACATTCCTGGATTTGACGAGTTATTTGCCGAAGGTGGTATTCCAAAGCGAAATTCTGTGTTAGTTGCAGGTGGGACTGGGACCGGAAAGAGTACATTTTGCAGACAAATCTGTTATACTCTTGTAACCCTTGGAAAAAATTGTATGTATGTGAGTTTTGAGGAAAGCATTGAGAAAATCGAGCGGAGTATGGCGTCATTTGGTTGGAACGCTAAAAAATATATTGATTTTGGATATCTGATTATTCAAAAGATAAATCCTCTTGATATTTTACGGATGAAGTTTGGTTCTGTTAGTGGTTCGGGGTCAGCGACAGAATTGTCATATAAGATCAAACCGTTGATTATCCCAAAGGATTTTCATCCGGAGGTTATCGTGGTTGACTCGTTAACCGCTGTCATCTCTGCATCCATTAGTAAAGAGAAAAATTACAGGGTGTATTTACAGCAACTGTTTAGTTTCTTTGAGGAAACCGGGGCGACATCGTTTTTAATAACAGAAACAGAACCAATGCCGACGAGATTCAGTGATACGGGGATTGAAGAGTTTTTAGCTGATGGAATCCTTGTGTTGTATAATATTCAGCGTGGTGATTGTCGGGAAAACGCCATTGAAGTTCTGAAGATGCGATATTCAAATCATGAGAAAAAGGTTTTTGCGATGGATATTTCTAATCAGGGTATTAAGGTGTACCCGGAACGAAAAATAATGCTGCCTGGTTATAAATAAGTGAATGGTTCTTTACGGTCACCGATTTTTTTAAGGGCGTACGCTGCAAAGATAAGTTCGATGGATTTAACTTGTTGTCTTGTAAGTCCTGTCCGTCTGAGTATGATATTGTCGCACTCGTCGTAAATAGAAATGGTGCCTGATTCTTTGTTTGATATAGCTTTGAGTATTCTGTTGTTTTGCACCCAGATCCAGATTTTTATGTCTTTGGCAGTCATATCATCTATTCTCGTTTCTCTATATTATATATTCTACATTATAAATATATAAATATTTTCATAAATATTAATATACTATCAGAAAACCATGTCAATAATCAGCACGCGATGACGATTGGATACAACAATTTATTATATACGCATGTCTATACAGTTGCGAGGGTGGATTATGGCACTCATCCAAACGGATAATAAAGCCACAGTGAGAAATTTAGAACGAGTTAAAACTGGAGTGAGAGGACTTGATGAATTACTTTCAGGTGGTCTGCCAAAAGAAAGCGTTACTCTTGTTTCAGGCCCTCCAGGAAGTGGAAAATCTATCTTTTGTATACAATTTCTAGCTAAAGGAATTGAAGAAGGGAAAAAATGTCTCTATCTTACGCTTGATAAAAAAATCGAAGGGCTTCTCCTTCAGGCAGCAGAACTTAGTATAAATTTAGAACCAGCGATACAAACTGGACAAATAAAATTTTTATTTCTTAACATCAATAAAAAACTTATCTACGAAAGTATGATCAACGAAATCCTTTCTGGAAATTACGATCGTGTTGTTCTTGACTCTATCACACCTCTTTCTGAAATGCCTATCTATATCAACAACCCTGAATTCAACAATGAGGTTAATAACATTGATCACGACGAGGTAGGCAAAGGCAATCTCCCTGTTCGACGATTACATCTGCATTACATCATGAATGCCTTAGAAACAGCAAAATGCACTGCAGTAGTTACCTCAGAACTGCCATCCAGTTCAATGAACTATTCACGTGATGGTCTCTCCGAATTCCTTGCTGACGGCGTTATCCTCCTTAGCCTTGACCCGACAATGGATCGGCGCAAACTCGCAGTAATGAAAATGCGAAGTACCAAACACACACTTAAACCACAGAACATCGAGATTGGAAAAGGCGGCATACAAATCGTCTAAGTGCTATGTTGCATTACAAACCACCAAAAGAACTGCGGGCACTTTTTATCGTCCATTATTCACCATTGCTGCTTATTATCCTAATCGGGCCGCTCACCCCCTTCTATAAGGTTTGGGAAATTCCCTTACCAAAAACCATGACTGTTCTTTTTGGTTGTATCATTTTTCTTCTTGGCACATATGTCTATTTTAAGTGGGAAATCTTCTGGAATAAAACGTATACAGGGCAACTTGTTACCGAGGGGATTTTCCAGTACATAAGACACCCGCACTACACATCCATTCTTATCATCGGATTTGGTCTTGCATTGTTTTTCTATTCACTGTTTGCTTTCAGTATCGCCCTGATTGCCATCCCGATAATGATATGGAGTATTCTTGACGAGGAAAAGGTACTCCTACGGCAGTATGGAGAACCATATCGTGAGTACATGAAAAAAGTTCCTTGGAGAATGATACCAAAGGTTTATTAAAGATTTTACGATCTTTTGCTTGATATAATTTAATCCATTTTTGAAGGGATCCATTCTTTTGTTTTGAAGAAGAGGTACATAAGATACGTGCACAGAATAGTGGATATCACCAAAATAGTAACTATCCAAGGCCAGTCAATAAGATCATTAATTTTTCCAATACCAAAAATCGTCGCTAACGTATTTGGAACCAGTCCTGCTGTTGCCAAAACAGCAAGCCAAGTCGCAATGAACGCTAACCGATTATTCAACATTTGTAGTTGGTTATTATAAATCGTCTGCAAGACTTCCAATCCAGAGGCAAGTACCTCACTCATATGCTCGCTAAGAGCAATCTGCCTGTTAATATCGTCCCCTAAGATCCCGATACGCTGTAAAAGCTTTTGATTATCGGATATTGTCTCTGCATCGCCATATCGCAATGAGTTAATCACATCCCATGATGCCCAAAGTGTATTAAGATACGTAATCAAAGCATGTTTCATCTTGTAGATATCATTGCCAATTTCAACTCGAGGAGCCTTTGGTTCGACCATGTATTTGCCAAGCTCATCACCTTCCTCCTCAATCATCCGCAGACCATTGAAATTTTTCTGATTGTTCTCATCGATAATACGGGTCAGTAAAATCGTAAGCCTATCATTCCAAGGAAGATCTTGGCGGATTTTTTTCATAAAGATATCCGCATATCGGTAAATTTTTTGTAAACGAACAACGTCCTTTGGATGGACGGTAATGATTAAATTCTTTCGAATCAGAATAAGGAGAGGATAGACCTTTACATCAAATTTATCAACCCGTACAGCGGGTACCATTAACCCTAATTCCGTGTCCAAATCCTCATATGCTGAATAGGGATCTGCGAGAACACTAGCAACGAGCTGTAGACTAAATTTCAGAGATGACGCTATAACAAAACTATCCTCATTAATATTATCAACAGTAAAGTCCATCCACTCCAAAGCATCTTCCTGTAAATACCCGACGATTTCAGAGATATTGTCACTTTCTTTTTTTATTGTGACACCGTCTTTTGAAAGTGAGACGTAGAAAGCGCTTTTTTGTGTCTTCTCAGTATCTCCCATGCTTTACTCAACCTATAACTGAGAGGAGATTGTCTAAATAATTCTTGACATCAGCAGGGAACATATAAAGCTACGTATAGAGTTAATGAGATCTCAGCAGGTATCTATCAAACAACCTCCACTTTATAAATCACTGGGTGTTATGGAGGTACTGGGGGAGGACCTAATGAAGGTTCTACTCATAGAACCACCAAGCTCAACATCAATCTCAATGCTACCGCCAATTACGTTACCCATTTTAAAAGGATTTATTCAAAACAAGACAAACCATGAGGCAAAAATCCTCGATTTAGTGTTTCATGCACGGGATTGGCAAGAAGTCGTGCTTACAGAAATAAAAAAAGAGAAACCCGATCTCATCGGATTTTCCATGTTAAGTTTTAACTATCGATTAATACTGTCAATAGCACACTTTATAAAACAACACAGCACAGTTCCCATCATCGCGGGTGGGGTGCATGTCATCCTCGCCCCCGACGAGGTGATTCAGAATCAAGAAATCGACATCGTTTGTATAGGAGAAGGAGAGTATGTTCTCAAAGAGCTTCTTGATACCTCCCTAGATTGTTCAACAGTGGATGGAATCTGGTATAAAAAAAACGGAAAAATCATAAAAAATATACCACGACAGCTAATCACCAATTTAGATTTGTTTCCTTTCCCTGATTTTGATGATTTTGATGTGAAAAAATGCTTGTTCATCTACAATAACCATCTTCCGATTATGGCGTCACGAGGATGTCCATATTCCTGTTCATACTGCAACAATCATGCATTACGTCGAGTCTTACAAGGAACCTATGTGCGATTTCGTAGTGTGGAAAACGTTATAGAAGAAATCGACACGCGGATAAAACAATATTATGATATGGGATTTAGATATTTTTACTTCTTCGACGACACCTTTATTTTACACAACAACTTTGTCTTAAACTTCTGCAGACAATTCAAAGAAAAAGGATTCCATCGGTTGATCCGATGGAATGTCAATATACGAGCGAATCTTGTGAACCATGAGCTGTTAAGGACTATGAAAGATGCAGGCTGCTATCAGGTACGGATGGGCGTTGAGACCGGTAACGAGTACATTCGAAATACCGTCTATAACCGAGGGATGACCAACCAAGAAATCTATAGAGCAGTTGATATCATAAAAAAAAATAACCTTCAATTACGACTGTATTTCATGATCGGAGCACCACAAGAAACCATTGAAATGATGCAAGAAAGCCTAACGATGGCAGACGCTCTTAAGGCTGATGAAACCTTTTTTGCATTGCTCTATCCCCTGCCTGGAACGGACATAGCAACCCTCTGCCAAAACGAACACATTCTCAAGGATAATAATGACACAAGTCCTCCAGAGATAGGTCCAATACAAAAAACCAAGTTCGTCTCTTCAACCCAGATACAACACTTCCTTTCACAGGTGAACCGCTGGCAGATGAAACGCTATGTCAAGGATGGGGTGCAATTACGTGGTGTACTGTTCTTTATCGATTGTCTGCGATTTATCTGCGTATATAAAAGACAATATCAGTTTGAAATGGATCAGCTGTTACGATGGAATGTCCAACGCTATACACTTCATCAGGCATGGAAGCAATAAGAATAGACGGACCTGTCGGGATTTGAACCCGAGTCAGAGGCTCCGGAGGCCTCTGTGATATCCAAGCTACACTACAGGCCCAAGACAATTCGGCTAATCCGCAGAAGAATTAATAGGTTTTGCCTATGACCCATGCCATTCGTAAGACCACTCCTCTAACAATTTATTCTAAAACAGTACAAGGATGGAGACGTGCATGTATTTATTAAAAAATAAGATAAGGGACCTCAGGAAATGAAGTTAGACGTTTGGTTTTTCGTTTTCCTGTTTCTTGGCCTTAAACTCAGTGTACCCACATTTCCCACAACTCAACCGGTCCTTATGATCGGCCAGGAACACACCATCGCCGCATTTCGGGCAGTTTTTCCGCTGTCGAACAATCTTATCGCCTTCGACCTTAAACACTTCTCTTTTTTCCATGATCTTCTACTCCTTCTTTACGTCTGTCTGTTACTCATCAGATGGTGCTTTTGACTCTGCCTTCTGAGGTTTTTCCTTTGGTGGTTCTTTCTTTTCTTCCCCTTCTTTGGCAGCTTCCTTCTTTCGTTTCTTCTTTGTCCCTAGTCCAT
>MUGD01000106.1 GCA_002900555.1 Thermoplasmata archaeon M9B2D
TGTCGATATCCCCGTTCCACAGCACAAGCCTGCAGGTGCCACTGTCATCTGCGATCTCAAGGTTGATGACCCTGCCGGGAGTCCCGTTTTTCCTTTTGAAGGTTTTTTTTTCTGAGATACTGAGAACCCTGCCGATGACCGTATGATCTCCATTTGGAGTAAGATTGGCGATTTTTGTAATGCTTTGTATGTTTCGTCCCAGTTCATCAACCAGTAAGAACGCAATAGTGTCTGTATCAACAAGCTCCTCGTAGATTGTATATCTGGTTTGTATCTCTTTTTCGATTTGTTTTTTTGTCTTAATATCAGCGATGAATTCGATAAGCTCTGCTTTTTTTTTATGCATCCGCGACGCGACTAGGTATGGTGTTTTCTTACTTATATTCTCCTATTGATGCGATAAAAAAAGGGGAAGGGGTGGTAGTTGGGATTGCAGGTGTGCGCAGCGGATGTGAATGGCACAGTATTTTTAGGTTGCTTGAATCGCTTTCTGTTGGTTTTTCCATGGATAGGTGATGTGTTTGTCATAGACGGGTTTCTGTTGTCGGTGTCTCTGGTAGTACCCCTTGCTTTCGTCCCATTTCCCTCCGTGGTTTTTTGTTTGGGATTGTTTCATCTCATCACCGTTCGTTTTCTCTTGTTTCCTAGCGGTATGTATAGCTACTCTGTGAAAATGTCACTTTGTGAAAAAAATACGACAGAACAGGAAGGGAACGTTTCTGAATTTTCTTTATAATTACCTTGGTAAAACCATCAAAAATTTATTTCTTTTGCTTCATCGATAGTAATATATATATTATAAGGCTATTTTTATTTTATTTACAACAAGGGGGCTCCCCTGTGGATACACTATGAAGAAACTCATCGTACCCGTTATTCTCGCCGTGCTTTTAATTATAAATATCGTTGTTGCTGCCGTTTCCTAAGACGACGCTTCGTATCGATGTCGTGGAAATAAACGCTGATGAGGTCCTCATCCGCCACGACCTTCAATTATACAACCCGAACTCTTTTGAGATGATCCTGCGGGACTTTCAGATCGTCGCGACGACAACAGAAGGAGAAGAGGTCACAAATCTTACGATTGAAGGAGGCGCTGTCCCTGGTCAATCCCATCGGAATTTCACGGGGACCGGGCTGATTGCCATGAAAGGCAACCTCTCAGGGTTACTGAGCAGTAAAGTAACAGGAATTATCGGTCTAAACTTCCTAGGCGTTGTCAAAAAGACCATTCCTCTGGAGGTTACGGTCCTTACGTCCCTGAAGGATGCTCTGAAGAAGATAGCACTGCCTACGATTGGCGTTCGGGCTGAATTTGGAAACATTACGCGTCATGCAATCAACATCACGACCTATCTGGATGTCTCAAACCCGAATCCGTTTGGGATGTCCGTTGACGCATTTACCCTTAACATCACCAATGAAACAGGTGGAACCGTCGGCAGTTTCACGATCGCTGGTTCCCAGATCCCTGCAGAAACCGCAGTGACCCTTACGGGTTCCGGGTCTGTCTTAATTAATGCGTTGAACGCAAAAAAACTCATCATTACGCTTTATGCGAAGGCTGGTGCGAACATCGCCGGTATCAGCAAATCCCTTCCAATCTCAGCTGGTATCGAAATAGTCATCCCTGATCTCAATCAGTTCATCCCTGCCAACACACCCCTTGAGCTTTCATTGGGTGTCGATCTGCAGCGGGTACGCGGCGGACTGAAAGGAAACATGAGCCTTGAGGTGTACAACCCGACGAAAATACCACTAATCGCATCCGATCTTGTCGTGTTCTACTACGGGGTGAAGAATAAGCAGAAATACTATATCACGGAAGGAACACTTACCTCCGGGGAGCTCATCCCCCAAGGTACGACGGTTCTGTATGGAGATATCGTCCTGCTGTACAGGAAACTTCTGAATTTTTCAGGTGGCGGGATCTTACCTGATATGGTGTTTGCGCAGTTACGTGCCAATCTTTCCCTGCCTGGCATTCATCTCAGCATCCCCGTGGCCATCGGCACCTACATCGATTTTGAGCCACTCCGCCCTTCAGGATAGTCCTTCTATCAACCAAGAATAAACTACATACTAAAATATATATTATTTCGTTTATTTTATATCGTATACTGCTGATAGAAAACTACAAATATAGCGTGATAAATAGCTTGTATATATCAGATAAGAGGGAGTCATGGCTGGGGTTACGAAATCAAAGATACGATTCACGAAGAAAAACAAAAAGAAATTTTATATTATATCTATAATTTTTATACTACTTATATGTAGTTTCCCCCATGTTCCAAATGCCGAATCACTCACACAATCTACTCTCTTACCCTTCGACCCACTCATAAACACACCTCCTGTCCTTATCAAAGAACACCCAACCCTGCTCTACCCACCCGACGAACACACACAATCCAAAACCCAGGAAATACAAACACACCATTCTCTTGAAAAAACCATGGAAACCACCCCCTGGTGGAACCCCAACTGGCATTACCGCAGAGTCTACAACGTCATCGGCACAGGAACCATATCTCTCCAGATGAATTTCACCGCGATTCTTGCATCAGTACAGGTAAAAGACAAGACCTTTGACAACACCAGCATCCACATCGTTCAACACCATTTAAACGGCACGACGGTCGTTGTCAACACAAGCTTGTTTAATGAAAGCAGCGTCTTTGACAATAGAACAAACGCGGTAGGCACCCTCCTATGGAACGTATCTGAGTCTTGTGTCTACGCTGTGTATTTCGATGTTCTTGAAAACAGAGGAACCCGTAGCAAAACATCCGAAACCGACACACTGCTCCCCTCAGGGTCTATCCAGGTTTCTCTGCTAGGAACCCATGGCTGGTGGCCTGAGTATATCACAACCTTTGAGACGTACTATCCACTCAACACGACACTGACCATAAACGTACAGACTACCGCCCTCGCAAAGAACATGACTGCTTATTTCTTATGCAACAACCAGTCTATGTTTACCATGTCCTTTAACACGCTGGATAATCTCATATGGGCCGTTATCACACAAAATCTCTCAAAAAGAGGCGATTGGACACTACGTGTCATAGGATATGACGATGCCGGGTACCAGACCAGCCCCCTGACCGTTGGTTTTTATGTCGGCCAGCCTGACCTTAACGTCTCCGCTCTCACCATACCATCGGTATGTTACATAGGATATCCTGTCACGGTCAGTGCACACATCCGTGCGGTCAACACCACCGTTACCCACGTGAACGTCTCGCTTTTTGTAAACAACATCATCAATACAACCCAACAAAACATAACAATCCAAAAAAACGAAAACAAGACCCTTCAATTCTCCTGGAAACCCGCTAGCAAGGGACAACATAACCTCTCTGTTTTGATCAACTACAGTGATTCAAACCCGGGGAACAACAAGAGATGGAAGATCGTTACCGTCGAAGGAATCCCAGATATGGCTGTCCTGAACATATCGGTCGCACCCACCCCAGTTCATGAGGGAAACCCCGTGGCGGTCACCGCAACTATCCGCAACACCGGCGATGGAAACGCATCCGACTACGAAATCGTCCTGTATTGTGAGCAAAACGAAAACAACCATACCATGTACTACACGGATAAAAAAAACTCAACAACAATCAGCCTGAAAAAAAACCAGTACACAAATGTGACCCTCATCTGGGAGAACACCCTGTACGGAAAACCCAGTTTTCGCGGCGAATGGGCGGTAGGTATCCAGATTCGTAACACCACCCAAACACCGGATAAAAACGGTACGAACAACAAAAAAGCACTCTTCCATGTCCTACGAGTACTACCCGCAGAACGTATTCCACCGCTCCTTACCAATCTCGAATACCCGGGAAACCAGGAACAAGGAAAACAGGTTCTCATCAGGGTCAAAGCAACCGACCAATCAGGCATAGGGACCGTGTCCATCTCCATTACAACCCCAAACAAGACCGTTGTCGACGCAGCAATGACTGCAACAGTAAACGACCGCTATGAGTACCTCTTTGATGCGGTTCAACTCGGCAGGCATGACTTCTCCATCAAAGCCACCGACCGTTCACCGTTTAAAAATCAATCAACGATTTATGGATCCTTTTCTGTTGTTGAAGAAAGGACGCCACCGACCATCACCTACTTTGGTGTCATTCCCATCGTGCAGCTGCCAAATACCCCGGTGGAGATCCGCTGCATGGCCACGGATTTCTCAGGAATACACTCTGTTGAGGTGATCCTCTGGTTCCCGGATAACCGCTCAGAGGTCCACCAGATGCGCACCACCCCCCCTGACACGAAATACGTGTACACGACGACATATGAACGTGTCGGCAAATACGTCTTCACCATAACGGTGCAAGACGCCAAAGGGAACAAAAAAACCACTGAGCAGAAAACATTTTGGATCACCAAACATCTCAATGATACCGACAGTGACGGCATGCCAGACGCCTGGGAGCTCCGCTACGGGTTTAACCCCTACGACCCCGCCGATGCAGCACTGGATCCTGATAACGACGGTCGTACCAACCTTCAGGAATATCGGCAAGGCACCGACCCCTTAACACCGCTCTCCTCGTCCTCTGAGGCCCTCGAACGCTTGCAGCAGAACGGGGCGTACCTCATTTCATCAATCCTAGTCTTCCTTGGCATCGTGGTCCTTTCATGGTACGGGATGCGGAGGCGAAACCCATGAGCCTTTTCTCCCGACGAAACCTGCCGTTCCTCGGCATCATCATCTTTGCGTTCCTGGTCCTGGTTTTCTCACTGTGGGACATTCTCAATAACGAGCAGTGGCTGGAACGCATCATCGCCCTCTATGGGATCCTTATCATCCTGTGTGTGCTGTTCCTGGTCTCAAAGGAGAAAAAACAACCAAGTGTCGCTAAAACGGTTGATGCGTTTGAACAATCGCTGAAAGGAAAACTACAGCATTTCAAATGCCCCTCCTGCGGGGGGATTTTTGCTATTAAGAAATCCAAACAAAACAATAAAAAACCCTTCATCTTGACCTGCCCTGACTGTGGCATGACCGGTACAGTCCCATCACAACCATCAAAGATCCTTGAGGAGATCCCTGAGAAAAAATCGGTTCACAAGCGATTTACCTGCGAGCACTGCGGGGAGTGGATGATGGTCTGGGCTGAAGGAGCAGACATCGTCAACGACGTTCATGTGTACTCCTGTCCGTACTGCGGCACGAAACACGATTTGCATACCCGTTAGAGATGATGTCGTATTTTCACAGCCTCTCCCTGTGTTGCGTGGCTCATCTCTGTTCCGTTCATAAGCGCCACGCCAACACCGCAGAGCTGATTGTGTTTCTGTACAAGCACTTCATCGCCGATCCGTATGGATGCATCCGCTTGTTTTACCCCTGGTGCAAACACCGATCCCTTCAGCGTGAAATCATCATAAATCTCTACCCAATATTGTTTTGCATTACAGAGCCGCTCTGCCCCGGCCATGGTCAGGGAGAGGAATCCTCGTTCTTCTGTTACCATCCCTAGTTGCGTGTTTCTATGCAGTATTTTCTGATATGGGTATTTCCCAGTGATAGTAGAGTCATCCATGAGAAGATTCGCAAGAGTAAAACCCAGTTGATAACAAGCAAGTGACTTGATATTTTCATGATAGCGTTGTTGAGGTCGTACTTTGGCATAGCGTTGTGTCATTTGTTGCAACTCGGTTGTTAACGTCACAAGGGATTCAGTTGAGGTTGGGGAGGCTTTGCAGGTCACGTGCGGGTTTTCTATCAAATCGCAGAGAAATTCCTGCATCGCTATGGGCAGATGCACGATGGTTGCATCGTAGTGGTTTTTCTGCAGATACTCCTGCAGAAGGGTCCGGATGATCTTCTTTTCGTCCTCATCCCAATGGCCCGTCACCGCGATATCATACCTTGATGCTGGGTACGTTAACTCCAGTTCCCGGGGGACAAGACCAAGTGGCGAGGTGATGACGACCTCATGGACTACGAAGGGATTGGTGGTTCGTTGCAGGCATTCTCTAAAGAGTGTATGGGATTTTGAGAACGAGTAGGGTTTTTTCGCTGAACAGGGAAGCAGAAGCAATAGTTTTGCACTTGCTGGTTTTTCAAACCGATGAAGAACCCGGTCCTGGAATCGTGTGATTTCCGGTCGAGTTAACGCATCTTTTGTCGTTGCAACCAACGGTTGTTTGCGGACAACCGGTGTCCGTTCTTCTAGATACTGGTCGTGTCTGCGGTCAAGGATTCGCAACAGTGCTGCAAGATGCGGGCTGCTGCGCACACGTATTTCAACAAGCTCCCGAAGTGATTCTGTTGCAATCGCGTTTCGCACCTGTTTTATCTCATGGTCAAGCATAAAGTAGTTATGTTGCAGGATTTCTTTGTACCCCATCGCTGTGGCATCGTTTGATGTTCTGCATGATGGGCAGCTGCAGGGAAGCTCGGGTAGATTGTTTTTTCTGAAAAAACCATGGGGGAAGAGGAACGTTTCGTTTCTGGCTGCCCTACAGGCAGAGAAGGAATCAAAGAGATCAATACCAAGGTAGGTGAGAAACGCAAGGGATGTCGGGTCACCAACACAGGGGAGATAGATGAGTTTTTGATACCCGATATGTTCTCGAAGCTCTGTGATGAAATCCACAAAATCTGTCTGGTGCACGAACAGCTGAGATGCATATGCGATGATGAAAAGGATTGCGTCGTTGTTCTGTGTTAACCCTGGAATCAGTTCTTGTTTTGCAGGCAGGATACACACTTCGGATTGTTTCTGTTGACGTGCACTGAGATGCAAGTCCTCTGGAACGTCTTTTGGGTAGAGAAGGTACTCGTTCAAACAGAGGTTTTTCTGTGGTGTTATTTTTGCTGTTGAAAAGAGGCTTTCCCTGATTTGTAGGTGAGGTTTTTTTGTATGAATCCGTTTGCTGGTCAGAAGGATATCAGCGAAGGGCGGTGCGTTGCATCGGATGGTGTGCAAGAAGAAAATGTTTGGGGTCACAATGATCTTCGTATCAATGGTAAGCTGTCCGATTCTGGCAGGCCCGTCTCGCATATTTACTCGGAAGTTCATCGGTTCACTGATAGTACTTCCTGTTTAAGAAGGTTTAGATGGTCTTTCTAAATGTGAATGAAGAACATATACAGGAAGATTTTCTGATATCGGGAATGCGTTTGGTGTTCAGTGATATTTTCAATGGATGTATTACCTCTCGTTCTGTTTCTTTTCTAAAAGAATTTGGTGATTTCGATGAAATCGTATCCGTAGGTTTCTGAGGTGTACGCAAAGACGGTGAT
>MUGD01000107.1 GCA_002900555.1 Thermoplasmata archaeon M9B2D
TACGACTGAAATTACTCCTAGAACAGGTCACAAGACTATTCCAGCAATCGGGCTTAACATAAATCCCCAGGAATCCCATACTCCACCATAGAATCCAGGGACCATAGGTATTGAGTCTAGGACTGCAATCATCGCCGCAAAGATTGCAGTGAAAGTTATGGAGCGGCTTCCTGTGAGAGTACCTAACAATGCCATAATTTGCAATCCACACTATGCTTGTACCGATGTCGAATCGATGACTCGTGGAATCTCTAAATGTTCTCTGTATCTAGCTGGAACTGGATAGTTACTAAAGGAATGTGAGAACCACTTGCTCATCATTTCTTCGAGTTCTCTATCAATTCTTGCACTTAGAATGTCGTTGAGCTTTGGATGTACTGAATGGACTCGCGAGTGTATCTGTTTGACAACATTTCCTTTCTTTGAAACCTGTACTCCACCTTTGAAGGTAAACTCAGCTTGAGTGAAGTATTTCAGAATCAGGTCAGGATTGTTTGCCAAGTCTGTTTTTTCAGGATTGAATCCATATACAGCAACATCAGCATCAGCTCCAACACCAAGATGCCCTTTTGTCTTTTCCATACCAAGTATCTTCGCGGGTGCTGCTCGTGTCGTGATAGCAATATCGTTGAGTGAATACTCTCTTTCTATGCTGGCAATGGTCGAACGTTCATCTGCAAACTTGTGGACCATCTCCAACCAGAGGTCTCTCTGCTTTTTGCTCATCAACCATGATATCAATAACGGATATTTCAGAAATGGTCCACCATTCGGGTGGTCTGTGCTCAAGAACATCCGCCAGAGGTCCTTTATGTTGAGTGCAAATTCAAGAGACCCTACCCACTGCACTGCATTAGCTGGACTCTTTGGTTCAAAGGTGAAGGGCACAATGCCTGCTCCCCCAGGAAGTTCAACATCGACTGGGATGTTCGACCATTTTGCTTTCCCACCTGTCAGGAGGTAGAGTGAGTGTTGAAAAGGTCCATCTCCAGTCATTGTCATCGATTGCCCAAAAGTGATCTGTCCTAGGTCACAAGTGAAGTGCTTGTTCTTGTTATAGTAGTCTGCAAATATCAGACCACCAGACGCAACATCCTTCCAATTTGCCATTCCCCCTTCGACAACTCCAAGACAATCAAATGCCATGTGTGTCAGATGAACGACTTCTTTCTTCCTAGTGGAAGGTTTGACATTCTTGATTGCATCAAGTTGTTGCATTGTCGTGTATACATTTCCCGGCCTACCAAGATTGGTTGGGTGGAAATGCATCTGATGTGGGAGGTGCAAATCCTGAACTGCCTGAGCCAGACCTGTCATAATTGTTCTAGGTGTGACGTCCCACTCAGGGACTTCGTCATCCAGACCACAGACATTCTTGCCATATGCCCATGCGTAGGTTCCACCAGGATTAACTACTTTGACACCAATACCTCCTACTTTCTTCAGTGTCCAAGCTATGTATGCTGCAAGTCCACTGATGTCTCCCTCTTCTACATACTTGAAAGTGATCATGCTATTACAGAACAATGGAAGTAATCCAATATCCAGTCCTGGAATATCTTCAATCTCTTCCCATGAACCAAGTGCCTTTGTAGCAGGTAGTGCAGGTTCAACAACTGTTGTATACCCCATCGCTGAGTATAGAAAACCAGTAGCAAACGAAGAAGGAATAATTCCTGCAACACCAGAACGAGTCTTTGCTGTCGCTGGGTACGGGTGATGTCTATTTACTTCAGGAGCAGTCACTCTTGCAACATTGAGCTTGGAACCGATAATATGGGAGTGAGGGTCTACACCTCCCGCCATTACCGTATTCCCTTTGAGATCGAATGCCTTTGCTTTTGCAGGAGCTTTCTCGACTATCTTTCCATCCGAAATGCAGATGTCCATTACTTCTCCTTCTATACCATTCATTGGGTCGAATACTACGCCATTCTTGAGTATGAGATCTTCCGCCATTATTTCTTCACCTTCTCTAATGACTTGATTATCATTCTCAGGATATCTCGGTCTGGAATAACTCCTTCTGGAGGTTCAATTACTTTCTTCAAGTATAGAGGTAATCCATCCATTCTTGTCGCAGCCCCATCACATTCGATTCCTGCAATTGCTGCTGGTATATTGACCTCTGCTAAACGCGAAGTCATGTTGAATTTTGGATCGATGTTGATTACTGGTATTTTCGCAAGATGAGCTACAGCGGCTCTTGGAAAGTGTGCTACGGGATCTGCAGCAATGTTAAGCAATGCATCCGCTTCACCACGTGCAAGCATATCTACTGCAGTGTATTCACCAGGTGAGAATCTTGGATATCCTCTTGCGAAATCAACTGCATATGGGTATCCTGTCACCCATGTGGAAGTCTTGTTTGCACCAGACACATTATAGTGCCCTCTCATTGGCATCAATCCCCATTTCGTATGAGCATTGAGGTCCTGAATCAATCTAATTGCAGCATCTATATTCCGGTGTCTACCAAAACTTTGTGTAAGCCCCAAGCCAAAGAAGAGAACGCCATACTTTGCAGTCTTCATTGCTGTTGCAATCTCTTCAAGGTTCTTGATGTTTATTCCACCTACCTCATTTACATCAAGTTTAGTTCCACGAATCAATGCTCTCAATGTCTGGATAACTTCAAGGTCTGTTGCCGGGTCGATTTTGAAGAATCTATCAACCATCCTAGCGGTTGTTGTTTCACGTACATCAACAAGCCAAATCTGACGGTCTTTCTTTGGATCTTTGATATATTCACCTGGCTGTCGAATATAGTGAGGTATATGCCTTGGATGTGCAGCGGCAGGATTTGCACCCCAGTAAATGACAATGTCTGCGCGATGACGAGTTTCTGCTAGTGAGGCTGTCGCTTCTCCAGACTCCTGAGCTCCAAGGATTGTGGGACCATGACAGACTGATGTAGTATTGTCTACTGCACCACCAGCAAGCTCGGCTAATCGATAAGCTTCTCGTTGGGCATCATTCTCTGTAGAACTTAATCCATAGATGAGAAAACGTTTGGACGATGCAATAATCTCTACTGCTCTCTCAATTGCCTTTTCAAGAGTGACTGTGTTCCCTTTCACAGTCGGTTGGAGACACCTGTTCTCCATATGTCCAACATATCGTTCTTTCGAGATGGCGCATCCGTTTGTATTCTTAGTTATCTTATCTCCGTCTGTTTCAATGATAATGTCATCACATAGACATCCACAAAAGGTACAGACAACGTCTTTGAAGGTGTTACCTGCTTCGGTCATTTTGCTTCCTCCTTCATTTTCTGAGTCATCTCTTGAACGGTTAGAATTTTACCTCCAGGTGCAGCATTGATTGTTGCTTCCAGTGACTTGAATCCAGGCATGCCTGTAAATTGTGTATATGCATCTAGGAGGTAATTGAAGTATGGCCCGCATGGGATGAATGCCATTCCTT
Source organism: Thermoplasmata archaeon M9B2D (assembly GCA_002900555.1). The sequence continues at coordinate 3,427 of MUGD01000107.1, forward strand.
CCTGGAGGTTTTTGTCAAGTTTTGCTTTAACATTGATCTTTCCAAGTGCAGCTTTCACAAGGATAGTTTCACCATTCTCAATACCTAGGGCTTCCATTGTTTTGGGACCGAGTTCACAGATGGCGACTGCATCCTGGTACTCCTGAGTTATCTTACCTTTCTCCATAGCTCTTCCTTGACTTAATGTCCTACCAGATACCAATCGGACTTTAACAGATTCACTACTCATTCTTGTTCCTCCTATAATCCAAGTTCGTGAAGATGTATCTTGTATTTTCCAAGTGCTCCACCAAAATTGCCAGCAGATATTCTGATGACACCTGGGTGTTTACATACCTCTAGAATTGCCGCCTTTGTAGCCTCTGCAACTGCTTTCTCGGTGAGGCCATTAATGACAATTTCAACAACGAAATCACTATCCTTTGGCACAAATGAGTCTGGGACAATCCCTTTCATTGTTGGGCAATACCTCTCATTTGTAGATGCATGAAGTGCCTTATATCGAGAAGATGGTTTTGAGCCAGATCCAACCAGACCACCTGGGAAGGGTGTATACGCACCTTCGACTTTCTCTATTGCCTTCACTCCTGCTTTTCCGCTTCTCATTCCACTCTCAACATCCTTACAGAAGTAGATGATATTCCCGCCAGCGACTCCTTTAGTTCTACCAAAGCTTTCCTGGATAACGAAGGTACCACTCATTCGAGGTAATAGCCACAGAGTACGTCCATCAATAGGTCCTTTCTTTACTTGATGACCATCTCCAAACATAGCTATCATTTTTCCAACAGGATATGTTTCTGCCACATCTGGCGTATCATCATATGCACAGGCAGTCGGACTTGTCAAGACACATTGACCCAAGCGGGCAAGGAGTTGTTCCCGAATTCCATCCTTGCTACCAGTAGCAAAGACAACTCTCACTCCAGGTCTACCATCTGGAGTTTCATCCGGTTTGAGAATATACTCAATCCCTGCTTCCGATGGGGTCATAATGACCGATGTTGCAAAACCTGTTGTTTCAAGTGCTGTTGTTCTTGCCCAGTCTTCGTCATATGCTGTAATAATGGTCCTGTTCATATGCATACTAAAAGCTTCAGCAAACGTGTCATCAATAGGTACTCCATTGATCTCCATTTTTTCAACTCCTATTCCAATCTTCCTATGACTCGAGTGATAGCTTCAGAACATCGGGATCTAGTTCACCTGCGTTATACTCTTTTCCACTCTTGATGTCTTTAATTGCAATCTTGGCGGGACTGAACAAGAGTGGGTCTACCTTGTAGAAATCGAATCCCACACTCTTGAACAGCTTGTAAAATGGCGTTCCATACTGCTCCGATGTTGATGATGGAACATTCTTTGCTAGTTCCGCCAAATTATCTCCTTCAGCTGGTTCAATCTCATAGTATGTATCTCCAGTGAAAAGAATGCAGTCATTTGTGACACCCATTGCTTTACTATCATTCTTGGCAATTGGAGCAATCGGAGCGATTCCCTTTCCTTTCTTGATCTTCCACGGATCGTATTTGAGTTCGTGCATCTTATGCACACCCACTTCAACAATTCTGGCTGAAATCTGAACAGAACCGACCAGACAAGCAGTAGGCGCAACGACGACATGCATTCCTGAAGTGGGAACTCCACACTTCTCTGCAATGTACTTAGTGACATTCTCAGGCGGGAATTCGCGAGTTTCCAAGACAACGACTGCGACATCTGAATCTTCTTTGTAACCTAATTCTTTGTAGAGCTTTTCCCCTCTTGATAATGCTCTTGCGGGACCTGAGGCCATTGCGAAGTACTTGTCAACTTGAACTGTCCATCCTGCATACTGTGAACAGAGACAAGCCTCAGTTACCTTCTCTGTTTTCACAGACGCTGCAGGCAAGGTAAGATCACCTATTGTCACTTCAGTAAGTGAAACCTCTCCAGCACCTCCCAAACAGATTTCACTGACTAGTCTCCCTGCCTCATTTGAACCCGGTACATCAATACCTGTATCAAGGATAGTCGTTCTATTGGACTGCTTTGATACTGCACATTCCAATTCCTTACTTTGATTAACAATTTCCTCGAAAATCTTGAGTGCTCCCTTGTTTAGATTCATAACTATCAACTCGTTAGATGCGGATTCATAACCAATCTAGCGTAAATTTCCATTTTTGACTCCGCCTCTGCGAAGTCACCTACAAATTTAGCCCATTTCTCCGAGTACGAAATATCTGATTGAAGGAAATCTGGTCTCCGTGATTTCAGATATCGTATATAGTAACCAGTGAACTCTCTCTCAGAGTTACCACTGTACTTGAATGTTGGAAGCATTGAACCAACCTTACCAAGAGCAAAGAGCATACCCTTTGTTGCTTCAGTGCAGGCTCGAGGACCTAGTTCCCCACACACAATGATGGATCCTCCTTTCATTCGTGTAGCAGCCATTGCTCCTACATTCCCTTTGACTGCAATGAAGCCTTTGCGCATGTGTAGGGCCATCTCATTCCCAACATTCCCCGCAACGTAGACTCTACCACCAGTCATACCATCAGGGCTACCTCGGTATCCTGCGCAGAGATAATCACCAGCATCTCCTTCTATCTGAATATTGCCACCGCTCATCTCAGCGCCTGCATAGGCATCCACAGAACCAGTTACAGTGATTCTACCTGCTATCATCTCAGCACCAAGATGCATCCCCGCATCTCCATCGATATTGATTCTGCCACCATTCATGCCTTTTCCGATTTGCTTTACCTTTCGGAGATCCCCCCGGACAGTAATTTCGGTTTCCTCTGCACTGCCAGCAGGTTCTCCTGTTATCTCAAAGAAATCACGTAACTCCCGGGATTCTCTTCCCTGCATCACCTTGAGCTGTCCAATCTGAGCTAAGGTCTTTCCAGCAAAAGCAGAAGGCGTTATAGTATCTGCTTCAATTGGAATGTCAGGGACTTGTTTTAATGAAAGCAACACCGTCATGATTCTCCTCGCCTAGTTGCCTTTTTGCGGCAAACATATAGATAAAGACTCTGAATCCCGAAACCTGAATTAAAATGCCTGTGGTCACTGCATACTCAT
>MUGD01000347.1 GCA_002900555.1 Thermoplasmata archaeon M9B2D
ATAAATCCGACAAAGATCTCTTTTCTTATCCTGTGTCTGGCAGCAACCAGGATCTTCTTATTGATCCCTACTCCAACAGTGCCAATTCGTTTATCCTTGAATACGATCGGCGTCAGCACCTCGTAGAAGTTCCCGGAACTGCCACGCACTTCCGTGACCACCGATCCAATATTGTCCGCGCGAATTGTTTTCCCCTCGGCGTTAACAAATTTTTCTCCGCGCTGGGCAATCTCGCTATGAGCAAGGATTGTTTCATCCATTCCCGCTATAACAACATACTCCACATCATTATTCGCCGCTTTGATTTTAGAAACAAGATTATCGATACCAAGCATGTCTTGGGCAAGAATACTGTATGCAGCTACCGATGCAGCGCTTCGCCCCAGCGTTTCGGCACGTTTGAGAATCTCTTCAAGAACGTGCATCTTCATTGTATCCATTGCAAAAACCGAAAAAATAAGGGTAGCAATCATTGAAAAACCCGTAATCAACAGAATAAGCTTCAGACGTATCCTTCCAACCAGCGCCAGCCCGGATGACACGGCGCCAGAAATCGGATTTTTAAACCATTTCCATAATAAATGTCGTGGCGAGCTCACAAGATACTTTATCCCAAAACGCAAAAAAATTCCATATCTGTAATTCCCTTTTATTTGTGTTTTCGGCCTCGGAAGGAATAGTCACTTTTATTATTTTTCAATCCGTTAGCACCGAATTGATCAATTCTTATTCTACATCATGCGATGCTGACCCTGTTTCTCCCATACCTCTTGGATGTATAGAGGGCATCATCAGCCCTCTTAATGAGCCTGTCCATACTTTCATCGGGATGCTTGAAGGAAGAGATTCCACTACTTATGGTCAAAGCAAGTTTCTTTTTTCGAACGGAGATGCTTATTTTTTTGAGCAAGCTTTTTTATCTTTACCGCCAGCTTTTCAGCATTAGCGAGGCGTGTCTCGGGAAAGATCAGCATGAATTAGTCTCCTCCGTATCTGCCGACAATATCTGTCCTTCTGATTGATATCCGGATCATACCAGCGACCCTCTTCAGTACCGTATCCCCCGTAGCGTGTCCAAAGGTATCGTTTCCTTCCTTAAAGTAATCAATATCGCAGAGCATCAGCGAAAGCGGATTATCGCTGGGCCCTTCTCATTTCGTACTCAAGGCGTTCAAGCAATGCCCTCCTGTTCAATACACCCGTCATGCTATCGACACTGGAAAGTATTCCTAATCTCCTGATCAAGTGACGTTTTTCATTGTCCGCTTTCTTTCTGTAATGTTCCTTGTATATTCGATCACATGGCTGACCCTGCCGTCCTCACAAAGAATCGGATATAGGTATAGATCTCCACCCATCCCTTTGTCCCGTCAGGCATTTTTATCAGTTTCTCCTTCACGCATGGATGGGAAGACTGAAATGATGTATTTACGATACACCCTTTACATGGCTCTTTTTTCCTGTGCATGACAGCGTGGCATTTCCGTCCCACCAGGTCTTCAACGTTTTTTCTCTTGAGAGAGGCATAGGCATTATTTACCCTGTCAAAGATACTGTTCAGAAAGGCCTCTGATTCCTGTAAAGCCAGTTCACCCGCTTTTTTTCTTTTATATCGCGCGCAATGAGGACGCTGCTTCCATCTTTTAATTGTGTAAGGGAAAGCTCATGATAAAAGATTTTATCATCCCGGCGCTTGCTTGATACTTCTCCGCTCCATCGACCCTGTTCCACGAGGAGAGCTTTGATTCTCTGGAGCATCCCCTTGATGCCCGCTCTCCCATAAAGTGTGATCCAGGACTTCCCGAGCAATTCCTCCCGTCTCTTATATCCAAGCATTCTCGCCAGAGCCCTGTTCAAATAATCGACTTTGTCCTGCTTATTCAAGAGCGCCATTCCATCAGAAGAAATCTCCATGGCCTTCAGGTGCTTTTTTACCAGGGCTTCTGCATCCCGATAGGCTGCGTCCCTCTTCTCGTATACTTTTAGTTGTTTTCGCAAGCGTTGGACTTCTTTAAGAAGTTGGTCCCTGCCGGGCTGCTTCATGCTCATTCTTCCCCTCCCGCAGGATTCGTACACCTCAAAAAATGAAAATGCTCATCACTAAAGAACCATATCATGAATCATCCTTTGTTGTAATCCTTTTCATTTATCCGGGTCACTTGATTTCGATATTCTACTGCAATTATAATGCAACGGACAATGCGTTGCATGGTAATTTTACCTTTCCTGAAAAGTATTTATCTCTTCTTCCTGATCATTCAAAGAGAAATGATCTCTTTGAAGGGGTTCCTGCCATGCTGAATATCCTGATTATAGGCCTTGGCGGGTTCTTTGGAGCGATATCGAGATACGTCATCGGTTCCTGGATAGCCCAGCGCTGGGGACACGAGTTCCCCGTTGGGACATTCGTTGTCAATATCAGCGGCTGCTTCTTCATAGGGCTTGCTATGTCCCTTCTTGTCGAACGAATGATCCTTAGCCCTCAGTGGAGACTATTTATGGTCATTGGGTTTCTGGGGGCCTATACGACTTTTTCAACGTTCGAATATGAGACAGGAAGTCTTCTCAAAGATGGTGAAATACTGTATGCTTTATTCAACATCACTCTCAGCGTTGTTGTCGGCTTTATCGCCCTCAAGCTGGGAGATGTCCTCGGAAAACTACTTTAGGAGGGTGCATGGTTACTAGAGGCCCGGCAAAAAAGCTGACCGTTTATGTCGATGAAGCAGACAAAATCGGTAAAATCCCTGTTTACGAAGCGATCGTTGATCTCCTGTACAGAAGAAAGATCGCCGGGGCAAGCGTATTCAGGGGTATTGCCGGGTACGGCAGTGATGGTGTTTATCACACCGCAAAGATCCTTGATCTCTCGGTCAGCCTTCCCGTGAGAATCGAGGCCGT
>MUGD01000012.1 GCA_002900555.1 Thermoplasmata archaeon M9B2D
ATCCCACACAGGTCGGAAACGCACCAGTGACACCAGAAGGCGGATACGCGAGATGATTGACACCTTCCGGGGCATCACCGTAATCACGATAGTCGCCAAAAGGTTCATTTTTCATTTGTGTCTGTGTGCTGTTCCATGCGATGACTGCAGCAGTACTTGAGGAAAGCATCAGCATTAAAATTAGTATTGTAATAAGTTGTTTTCTCATAATGGAATCCTCCGCTTGTATTGTTATAGTTGTCCATATATAAAAATACGTTGGATGTTTATTGTAACATTTGTTAAGAAAATTAATTGTTGATTTTTTCTTGATTTTTACACAATTTTTTATAGTAAATTAAACTATTTTTTTCTTATCACTATAAACATGATAAAAAAAATTATAAGTATAAAAAATTTAAATATTATTTAATAATATAAATAAAAATTAAAAAAGGAATAATCTTAATGTAGATGAATAATTCCATAATTTAAAATACCATACAGAAGAAAATAGAAGAGATTTTTATGTCAATAATATCAGGTTATGCGAGTGGATTTTTTTGTATGCACAATTAATAGACCACCAATCACAAGCATACCACCAAAAATAAACAACCAGGTTATCTGCTCTCCAAACAACACAGCACTAAAAATCGTAGAAAGAACTGGGATGAAATACAAAAACACGCTGATCTCAGAGGCGCTCTTAACCTCTAAAGCGACGTACCAGAGGACATACCCAACTACAGTTGGTAGCAACGCTAAGAAAATCACCGCACCCCATCCACGTAACGAAAGCACTGCGACCTCAACAACCAACGACGAGGAAAGAAACGGGAGAAGACCCAGACACCCAAGTAGCACCGCATACACGGTAAGTGACAATGCAGAGTAGCGTTGCAATAACTTTTTTCCCGCAATCGTGTACCCTGCGCCCACAATCGCAGAAATCAACACAGCTAAGGCAGCTGACAGATACCGCACCTCAAACGGGTCACTACCATTACCGGTTAATGAGATAATTATGACACCGGCAAGTGAGAGTGTCACACCAAGCACTATTTTTTTCGTAATCCGCTCTTTTAAGAAAATGGTTGCGAAAATCACCGTGAAAATCGGAATGGTCGCAACAATCAGACTTGCGGTAGAAGCAGAAAGATGCACCTCGCCATAGTTCAGCCCAAGATGATACACCACAATCCCAAAAAACCCTAAAAAAAACAGCGGCACAACATCCTTTTTCTTTAAAGGAGTAAATTTCGCAGGTGCGACCAGCAGAAACAGCAAGAACACCATACAGACAGCAAAAAGACGCATAATCGTCAGATTCACCGGGCTAAGCTCCTCAAGTCCGATTTTTATAAACGGGAACGCAAACGCCCAGAAAACGATCGGAAGAAAAATCACCACATAAAAATATCGATATGCAAACGAGGGTTTTTTTTCGTTCGTCTCTGACATAGATACGAGGGGGACAAGATACACTTGTTATTTAAAGTCAATGGAAAACATTCACCAGTGCTCGTAACGCACGATTTCCTTTACCGTCTTTCTTTTTTTTGACTGTAGCAGGGTCTTGGTGATCTGCTCCACAACCCCTTTCTGAGCCACCGGATAGCCGAGTGGTGTCAGCGCCACGATACGAATCCTCCGGGGAATGTCAAGAAGTTTTTTCAGCTTCTCCTCATGAAATCCTGCGACCCAGCAGGTGCCAAGGCCAACATCTGTGGCTGCAAGGACCAAATGTTCAACGGCAATGGCGGTATCCACGGTATAATACTGGATGGAATTATTCGTCACACTCTCTGCAGGATCAGCACAGCATACAATCAAGACCGGTGCTGTTTTTAACCAGCGGTTAATCACGCTTGTCTTTGCGATGTGCGCGATGGTTTCTGTGTTCTTAATGACAATGAACCGCCAGCATTGCTTATTGACGGCGGATGGTGCAAGCCGTGCACATTCTAAAACATAGAGGATCTTCTCATCTTCAACAGGTTTTTTACTATACTCGCGAATGCTTGTCCTGGCGTGAATCACATCGATGAACTCCATGATGCTTCCTCGTTTGGTTCTCGTGGGGATAACAAAGAAAACGATATAAACGCTATGGTGCAAAGAACAAGAGACATACAGAAAAAACAAAATCATACAATAATGGTGCAGCAAGAAAAAAAATTCTGACAACCGATAAGATATAAGAGCAGAACAAATTCACTGATTCGATTACTAAATATATTTCAACAGGTGTTGGTTAAAATCGAGATGTACCAGAACTGCAAAGAAATAAAAAAAATACAGAGGAGGAGCCAGCACGGCACCTCATCACCTTTTGGCTGATTATAGAGAGGTCTGGTTTGGCTTACGACCGGAGAGCACGCAAGATAGAAAAGATCGTTCCTGTATTACTACCCGTGTCTGCCCGTCGTTGGAAGATTCTTGAGAAGAGCGCTTGCCCTAGCCCAATCTTTTCCATATGGATGTTGCCAAAAAAGGTAAACGATCCGTACGCAAACCTATGGAAGGGACCAAACCGGGACATTGACATCGGCCCGATAAGAAAACCACCGGTACACTTTTTAAAACTGATAAGGCCCCGCTGTGTCTTGAACGGACCGACCGTCCGATAGTGCGCCTGCAAGGCATAGAAAGACACGCCGAATCGAGATTGTTGGAAGTTGTAGAAAAAGCCGGTGATCGTCGTATGTAGCACCAATCGTGAGGCAAATGCTGCTCCCACCACGAGCCAGGGCAGGATATGGAACCGCCATTTGGTGATGTTTATCTCATCAACGGCGCTCTTTCCGTTAACATCGTAGACGATGACCTTGATGGTCCGCGTCAGTGACATCCCGTTAAACTGGATGATCGGTTTCCAATACCATTCATAGGGTGTTTCGTTGACTGTACCTAGTAAATTACCGTCTGCAAAAAATTCAACCCGATCGATGCTGACGTCAGAGACAACATCCGCCGTAATCGTAATCGGACCATAGACAATGGTATTTCTACCGATGTTAAAGCGTTCCACGTCATTAAAGTAAAATTTGTTTTCTACTGGTTTGGTGATGGTAACGGATAACTCGGTTTCTGATTTTGTAGTAAACACCCATAGAGGTCCTTGAGTCGAGGCGTTATGATTATCAAAAGCGACAATACGCCAGTAATACATGGTGTTGTAGTCAAGGGGATCTGCGGGTTGATAGCTTGTATTTGTTATATTCTCTGCAACCAGCACAGGATCACTGGTATTTCCAAAATATATATCATAACTAACTGTGTCTTCCTCATCAGGATCGCCTCCCTCCCACGAAAGTGCGACATCTATCGCAACTTCGGTCGAACCGTTTTCCGGTGTTTCGTTGCTGGGCGTGTTAGGCGGGCTGTTTATTTTATCTTCTGTAGTAAACTCCCATTCTGGTCCTTCAGTAAACAGACTTTGATTGTCCCAGGCGATAATCTTCCAATAATAACGAGTGCTGTAATTCATTTTCTCTGGGGAGAAGCTTGTGTTGGTGTGATTTGACACAACCAAGGCGGGGGGGCTTTCCGTCCCGAAATAGATGTCAAAGGTGACGGGGTCCCCATCAGGGTCCTCACAAACCCAGCTAAGAGTCTCCAGGACTGAGACATTTGTCGACCCATTTGCAGGGGTCGGCTCACTCGGGACATTCGGGGGGTTGTTTTCACTTGGTTCAGCGCCGGTCCTTGGTGCAAAGGGGATGGTGAAGGTTGAGACCACCAGGACAAAGGTAAGGACGTAGACGGTGCTTATGCGCATAAATGAATAGGTATTCATTTTTCGATTATTCATGGTCATGGTTTTTCCTCCAATATTTATTTCTGCCGATTTACATAATACTTGTGAGATATATATAAATTTCTATAAAACGTCTTAAGGAGAGCCATATGGAGGAAAAAAAGCCAATTAATCATCACGAATTAGAGGTACCTCTAAAAGTATTAAACCAGCAAAAAGATACCGCCACAAAATGCTTGCAAAACTCGCTGTGGAACTGATCTTTCTTGCCTCATCGATCATCACCCTTTATCTGATCCTCCGACGACGATACCTATACCTTCGCCTTGGCATGAGAAACATCCAGATTGACACTTACTTCCTTGGAGCACTGCTTGGTCCTCTGCTCATCGTCCTTTTTGGCATCCTTAACGTCTCACAGATACTTACAGGCCTTGGTGGTGTCGGCAGTCTTAACCCCTTTGGGATCCTTGTATTGTTCCTAGCAATGGTGTTCATGAGTATCTTCCTTGACATTACAGGGTTTTTCGAATATTGCGCACGCATCGCATTACAATACGCAGGCGGTAACGGACGACGCCTCTTCTTCACCGTGTATATCACAATCTCCATTCTCACCATCTTTACCTCCAATGACATCATCATCCTGACCTTCACCCCCTTTATCTACTATTTCTCGAAAAACGCAGACATTGACCCTAAACCCTACCTCATCGCAGAATTTTTCGCAGCAAACACCTGGAGCATGATGCTGTATATCGGAAATCCTACCAACATTATGCTTGCCGCCGCGTTTGACTTGCGATTCGACGAGTACACCAGATGGATGTTACTTCCTGCGCTTACTGCAGGACTGATGAACATGACCCTTTTATATATCCTGTTTCGAAAACGCATCAACACACCACTGCGGCACGTAGATGGAATCAACCCGCGGTCTGCTATCACCGATAAAAAAAGCACGATTCTTGGGCTTAGCATCCTTATTGGTTGCATACTTTGTCTTGCTATCGCTCCTTCCCTTGGCATTAACATGTGGATAATCTCCCTTGGATTTGGACTTGCATTGCTCATCATCCTTCTTTTGCGTGATTTCTATGTCCTCGTAAGGAAAGAGGATTTTGATAAAAAACATTTCACGATCGGGCGGACGATACGAAAAATACCGCTGAGCATCATCCCATTTGTTCTGTCCCTGTTTATCACGGTCGAAGCACTCCGAGTATACGGCGTCACAAGAGATGTTGGTGTATTTCTCAATAGTATGCTTGATGCTTCGACAACCACCACCACCTTTATCTATGGAATTTCCTCTGCGTTTGCAGCAAACATCCTTAACAACATCCCCATGACGGTTGCCTACGTCCCTATCGCAGCAGCAGCCTCTGAAGCAAACCGTCTCCCAGCGGTTCTTGCGACAACCATTGGCTCCAACCTTGGAGCGACCATCACTCCGGTCGGCGCACTCGCTGGCATCATGTGGATGAGCATCCTTCATGACAAAGATGTCACTATCACGTTTAAGGAATTTGTCATGTACGGATTTCTTGTCACCCCTCTCACCTTGCTTGTCTGCTTAGGCGTTCTTGCAGCGGAGTTTGTGCTCTTCTAAGAAAATCAAAACCTAAAACCATATACCCTGGAATAGTATTACCACCCCTGATATGGAATCATTAATACGCGTAAACAACCTAAGTAAAGCCATCGCAGGAAAACAACTCTTTGAAGATACTTGCTTTGACATCTACACAGAGGACTGCATCGGGCTGCTTGGACCAAACGGATGTGGAAAAACCACCCTGTTTAACATCATCCTCGGAAAAGAACAACCGACAAGCGGGGATGTGCAAAAAAAAGAAGAACTTCGGATCCGCTGCCTCGAACAAGAACCGGTACATCGCACTGACATCACGGTCTGCGATTTCTTTGCACGAACAACACATGCAGAAGCCATACACCATCAACTAAGGATGTTAGAACAACAACTCGAAGACCCTGCGATCTACGAGACAGCAGAGCATCAAGAAATCCTTGAAAAAATCAGAACACTGCAGATGCAGACAAACAAAGCAAGCAGCGCCGCACGACTTGAAGCCGTACAACCGCTGCTCAAAGAACTTGGGCTTTTCTCAATTACCACAGATATACAGCTCCATGAGCTCTCAGGTGGTGAACGTCAAAAAATAGCACTTGCCGCAGTTCTGACCCAGCCACAAAACTGCGACTTGCTTCTCCTTGACGAACCAACCAACCATCTTGACATCGAGACCATCGAATGGCTGGAACAGAAAATTGCGGAAATCTCCTGTGCAGTCGTCATTATCTCACATGACCAGTACCTGCTTGGTGACCTCATAGACCGAGTCTTTGAATTTCAAGGGACACATCTTTGGCTCTATGAAGCGTCATACGAAGAGTATGAAGAGCAAAAAAAGATACGAGAGCATATCAAGAAGCAGGAATACCAGAAAGCGTCCGTCGAGATGAAACGACAACTCGCCTCTATCAAAAAGATCACCAGAAGAAACCGCTACACAACTCAGATAAACAGCCGCATCAAACAACTAGAAAAACTTAAACGCATAGAAAATCCTGTACTGAAAAATTATCTTTTCAAATTCCATTTCAACACTGCGTTTAAGTCAGGGAAAAACATCGCAGACAGTAACGACCTTTCAAAAAACTTCGGTGAAAAACAACTTCTTTCGAATATCAGTTTTGAAATCCTTGCAGGACAAAAGATCGGTCTTATCGGTCCGAACGGCTGTGGAAAAACAACCTTCCTAAAGCTGCTTACAAGGGAAGAAACACCAACACAAGGAACCCTTTCTATCAGCCAGGGTGTCAAAGCCGGGTACTTCGACCAGGGGCACCTTTCACTACATACTGAAAATACCTTGGTTGAGGAAGTCCTCCGTGGACATAAAGACCTTAGTGCGGAGGATGCAAAGGCGCTTCTCGGACAATTTCATTTCAAAGGAACAAACCTAGAGAAAAAAGTCGGACATCTCTCCGGTGGAGAAAAAGCTCGTCTTGCGTTCCTCCGACTCATCATGGAACCGTATAATCTGCTCCTTCTTGATGAACCGACGAACCATATGGACATAGAATCGAAAGCAGCGATTGAAACTGCGCTTAGCACCTATGACGGGACGGTCGTTGTCGTTTCGCATGACCGTAGATTCCTTGATACGGTGGCCGACACGATTTTTTTTATTACCAACTCGAATCTTCGGACCTACACCGGTAACTATTCAATGTTTCGTCTACAGCGCCAAAAAGAGGTGACAGACTATTCGGGCAGAAATCTTGCGTATCTTTCTACCTCTCCACTTATCAAGTATAAAGTTACAAAAGGGTTCACGATCTGGACAATAAAAAAGAAGCATGTCATCGGAGAGGAGATTTACATCGGTGACCATAACCGTAGTATGTATGAATGGGCGATACGGGGCGGTCTTCTCAAGGAGATATAGACCCGTTTTTTCATAGGTATTTTAATATGTTTCTATTTTAATAAAAAAAATAAATTTATATAGTCGTACGATATTACGTCTTTGTTCAACGGGGGAGGTAACAACCTCGGATGAACAAAAGTGTCTGGGAGGACAATGCTGAAGCAAATGTCTGGGAAGACTTTCAGCAATCTTCTTGACTACTATATCGCTTGCCTGCAGCAAGAAGATATGCTGTCCGTCACCTTCAATGTCTCCTCGGAAGGTGTCGCGTTCTTGTCCACCCTCTTCCAAACGGAAATGTTGTTCCACACAAACAACAAACAGGTGATGATCCAGAACGCAGACGAAGTACAAAAGTTTTTCCAGACCTCTTTGCTCCAGCAGAAAAACAAAACACTGTTTTACGGTTATCCGATAGTAATTGGTCCGCAAGGAACCATCAGCCCATTATTCTTCATAGAACTGCACATCAAACAGCACAATAACGCGTTTATCCTGGAAAAATCCTCTCCACACCACAAGTTAAATCACTTCATCCTCCTCCACCAGCAATTTTCTGCTGAAGAGATAAAAAAAATCCAACAAGAAATCGAAGAAGAAGAGTTTTATTCTGCTCTGACATCGATCTGTGAAATCCTGCATTTTAAAATCGAGGATTGTACACAAACCCTTGATGAAAAACCATTCAAACGAACCGTTGACCAGAAACTCCTTAATAAAGCAATCCTCTATTTCGCAGAACGAACTGAAATAACACATAATTTAATCGTAGAACTAAATCAGCTGAAAAACAAACCAATCGATGAGCTTGCATCCACAGCCTTGTTTCCTCTTCTCACCGGTTCTTACTCAAAAGAAAAAACAACCAAAGACAACCTTCCGCTCTTGGAAATATTTGCTTTAAACAAAGCCCAGGAAAATGCAGTGCGTCAATCCCTGCATAGTCCTCTTACCGTCATCACCGGACCACCAGGTACAGGAAAATCCCAAGTCGTCCTTAACATTATCGCCAATGCTGTCTTTCACGACAACACCGTTCTCTTTGCAAGTAAGAACAACAAAGCAGTCGATGTTGTAATCAAAAAATTAAACGACCTTCTCCCGTATACGCTCCTTGTTAGAATGGGGCATCAAGGACATCGAAAGAACACAAAATCGCAATTCGAACACCTTATAAAACAGCCTATCGAAAGGATATCAACAACACGATATTCCAAAGACGACATACTTATCATCGCATCTCAGATAGAACATGTTCAACATCAGATTACACGTCTTGCAACGATTAGCGAATCCATTGATATTCTACAGAAAACCTTCGACGAGTTACAGAAACAATTACCAATCGACTCACCTATTCTCGAACAATCAGAACGTCTTGATAAAATCGACCCGGTGTCATTACAAGAAGACCTTATAAAACTCTTTGGAAAACAAAAAATACTTGCGCATTTCTTTACACAGCGACAGCACCGCATACAAGAGCAATGCTTTCGGAAATACTTCGAAGCTCTCTCCATACCACTCCAGACGTATCTTCAAAACAAACGAATCAACAGCAATACACCAATAAAAACAGTGTTACAATGGATTCTTGTTTGGAAAAGACAACAGCTAACCCAAGATGAACTTCAACAACTGAGAAAAACGGCGGCAGATCTCCCCTCGTATTCGGAGCTAAATCATCGCCTTGCTGCGTTTCACAAGAAATACATCGGCATCTCCCAGGCCTTACTCCAGCACCAGTGGATCAACAAATTCGCTAAAGCAAGTGACGAGGACAAACAACAGATCTCCCAGTATTTTCACGTATTAGAACAGCGAGGCTCATGTCTGGGGAATCAAAATATTTTCATGCAACTTCAAACACAGCGATTGCGGTTATTTCAGAAAATCATTCGATACCTGCCGGTATGGGTTGTTACCAATCTCTCTGCGAAACAAAGTTTCCCACTGAAAAACAATCTCTTCGATATCCTTATTATCGATGAGGCATCCCAATGCGACATTATCTCTGCACTGCCCCTTTTTTATCGCGCACGGCACGTCGTTATCATAGGAGATCCCCATCAGCTTAAACATATTTCACTCCTGAGCGAAATCCAAGACCGAGAACTTGCGATGACACATCGGGTCTCAGAGGAGATGTTCACTGTATTTTCCTATACAAAACATTCACTTTATGCTCTTGCGGAACGGATTAAACACAACAACAGTGAGCATCCTGTACTCCTGAACGAACATTACCGATGTCACCCTGATATCATCTCTTTTTCAAATGAGTATTACTATGACAGAAAACTGACGATCTCTACTGATGAAACAAGACTGCTGCACCATCCAAGTCTTCAGGGTAGAATCCTATGGCGACATGTAAAAGGGAAGACCATTCGCACTAAAAGCCCGTATAACGAGGAAGAGGCAGAAAAGGTCGCTGAAGAAACCCTTCGCATATTAAACCTGGTATCATCATCGCAAACATCGCTTGGGATTGTCACCCTCTTTCGTGCTCAAACCGAGATAATCACAGAGAAACTTAAAAAATTCCATGATCTCTTCGAAAATGAAATAACGATAGGAACTGCACATCGATTTCAAGGAGATGAAAAGGACATTATCCTGTTTTCACCAGCGGTTTCCGAAGGCGCAAAATCAGGGACTCTCCACTGGATACAGACCACAAACCAGCTGTTAAATGTCGCGGTCACCAGGGCACGAAGTCTCTTTGTTATTGTCGGCGACCAAGATGTCTGTCGACAAACCACAGGACCTCTCAAAAACTTATCAGACCATGTTGAAATGATAAACACCAACCTTACTAGTGTCACCTCCCCAACAAAACAAATTCTTTATCAAG
Organism: Thermoplasmata archaeon M9B2D; assembly: GCA_002900555.1. Next base: position 10,058 of record MUGD01000012.1, read on the forward strand.
AGCTCAAAAAACATAACATCCCTATCCATCTCAACTATGTAATCCGTGGTCCCACCCCCGTTCTTGTTGACTTCGCTTTATTCGTCAACGGAAAACGATATGCAATCGAAATAAGAGAAAATCATCTGAAACCAAAACAGAAAAAAATACCACAGACCACATGGAAAACTCGCTGGTTCACTGAACAAGAAATCCTAGTTTCCCTCTCCGATGTGGTTGAAGAAATTGCTCGATTGTGTTAAAGAATTTGTAAATGATTATCGCCCCTTACTTTTTTGTCAATATTTAAATACTCTATCAGAAATACAATTATGTATAAAGGGGATTTCAATAATGGCAAAACTAAACAAACTCAAAACAACAACAGTATTTGTTGCAGTAGGAATATTTCTTGGAGCAAGTACACTACCAACCATGAACGGCAATAGCTTGCCAGAACCATCAGACGTTTGGTTTTATATAGAGAAAGATATCGCGATGCAAGTCGCCTTGGCAACGCTTAATGAACTTGAAAAAACCGAGTTTTCATTAACCGAACCACTGCAGATAAAAAATGAAAAACAAGAACCGTTATTCTATGTATTCAAATTACAGCCTCAAGGTTATCTAATCGTAACCGGCTGCTATGACCTCCCCCCACTCATAGCGTACTCATTCCTCAATAATTATGAGGAGGATACGAACATCAACCCTCTTTATGACCTGATTTATGCCGATCTGACATTTCGTCTACAAACCATTCACCTTCTTCCAGAAGACATCCTCCAACAGCGACATCTCCAATGGGATTCCTACATTAACGGAAACAATATCCCCTCTGTAAGATTTGAACAATGGCCGCCGGAAGGCACAACACCGACTGGAGGCTGGCTTCTCACCAACTGGCATCAAAACACCCCCTACAACGACTTCTGCCCTCTTGACATAGCTAATGGAGGAACACGTAGTGTAGCTGGATGTCCAGCAGTTGCCATAGCCCAAATATTAAACTATCATAATACAACAATGCATAGTGTTTTTGATGATAGTGATGACTACTACCATAATTATCTAGGAAACCAGTATTGGATTGATAATAACTATGAAACCTATGATTTTCCTGCGTTTCCCCAGCTTAATAGCTATCTTTCTACACTTCAGTCGCATTATGAAAACCATATTCCTCCAACCAATGATGACAAAGCAGCAATTACCTTTGCCTGTGGTGTTGCCGCAAGACAAGTCTATGGCGCATCCGGCTCAGGAACCTATAATGTAAACCAGGCATATCAAGCCTATCAGCGATTCAACTGTTCAACATCCGCATTATTATACCCAAGCAGCCCAGATCTCTATGATAGAATGCTGAATAATATGAAGGATGCACTGCCCGCTCATCTCGCAGTGGTAAACCCACAATGGACGGCGGGACACAACGTTGTCGTCGACGGATATAATACTGATGAATATTATCATGTGAATTTCGGATGGGGTGGCGTTTATAATGGATGGTATCTCATCCCTGATGAACTCCCCTATAGTTTGACCGTTATTGAAGGTGTCATTGTAGATATTCTGAAAAACACGGCTGTTCCCGATTTAACTTGCGAAGGGACGCTTGAATGGGTCAATGCCACACCAAATGAGGCTATTACCGGCTATTTTTCAGTTCATAATATCGGGGAACCGGGATCATATCTCGATTGGGAGATTGCATCATTCCCAAGTTGGGGGACCTGGACGTTTACCCCATCAGATGGTAATAATCTTAAACCAGAGGACGGACCAGCTAACATCTCTGTAGAAGTCGTCGTACCAGATGTTGAAAATTATCTCTTTACAGGAGAAATCAAAGTAATAAACAGAGAAAACAGCAATGATTTCTTCCTTGTTCCAGTCTCCCTTCATACAGGAAAGAACGACATTGGAAAAGTATCCTGTAACGGGTCGTTAACCTGGACGGATGTCAAACCCGAGGAAACGATGACCGGCAGTTTCACCGTGGAAAATAGTGGTACGCCATTATCTAACCTAAGCTGGGAAATCGTCAACTGGCCAGATTGGGGAACCTGGACGTTTACCTCCTTAGAAGGAACTGGTCTCGCACCAGAGGACGGACCAATAACTATTAATGTCAGTGTCATTGCACCGAAAAAAAGAAACACGCAGTTCACCGGGGAAGTCGTTATCCTTAACATCGAAAACAGCAGCGATTATGATACAATACAAGTCATGTTAGCCACACCATACAAAAGACAATCATTCATTCTGGATATCTTCTATGCTTTCATGCAGCGATTTGAAACAAGATTGTCCCTATTTCGTTTTCTTTTTACATAATAAACACTCTCTTCTTACTCTTTCATAAAAGAACCCAGTTGGGAGAGGCATACTTAATAAACAACCGACAGTTTCGAGAAAACGATGGACGCCCTAAAACACCTACAACCATCCATAAGGGAGCATACATGAGATTTTTATTGATCTATCCTCCTTCAGAACCATTTTTCATACAAAAAAATAGGATGTTCTATGGATTGTCCCCTCCTCTTGGCCTTTTATACATCGCAAAGGTACTGGAAGTAGATGGAGACACCGTCAGCATCCTTGATTACTCCGCAGAACCCTTTGATGAACATAAGCTTATCACAGCAGCCTGTGCCGCAGATGCATTTGGAATAAGCGTCTTAACTCCGTTCTATCAACAAACAAAACAACTAATTGAATTGATTAAACAGCATAACCCAACTAAACCAATCATCATCGGTGGCCCTCATTGTCTCCTCTTTCCAAAGGAGGCATTGCGTCAAACAGGAGCGGCTATTGCAGTCTTCGGGGACGGTGAGCAAGCAATACTTGCATTAAAAAAAAGGCTTATGAACAAAGAAGATTTCCAAGAAATACCCGGAGTAGTATATCAGACAGATCATGGAGTCAACCAAGGCCCTGCATCGGAACTCATAGCCGATCTTAACAGCATCCCGTTTCCGGCACGCCATCTCGTGAAGCACGCTGTCTATGGCCGCGAATACAACCCGTTCCTAAAAGCAGGCGAATTCACTTCGATTATCACAAGCAGAGGATGCCCCTATCGCTGTCGTTTTTGTTCCCGTGGATCGATATCTATGCAGCAATATAGGGTGCGGTCAACAGAGAACATTCTTACAGAGCTAAAAGAAATCCAGAACCAAGGATATCGGCATGTTGCATTTGTTGATGATTGCTTCCCTGTCAATACAAAGAAGGCGTCTGATTTATTCGATGCGATCATTTCCGAGCATCTTGCTTTGCGATTCTCAATAACAGCAACGCGGGTCGATCTAGCAGATGAAGAGCTCTACAAAAAAATGAGACAAGCCGGGGTTACCCATGTTCAATTTGGTTTGGAATCAGGTAACCAGGATGTTCTTGATTTCTACAATAAACACACATCGATAGAAGCAATACAAAATGCAGTTCATCTGAGCCATCGGATAGGATTTTTCACCATCGGGTCGTTTATCCTTGGTGCACCATTTGAGACCATTGATCATTTTAAAACAACTCTTGCGTTTGCAAAAACCCTTCCCCTAGACTCCGTGTCATTTCTCCCTCTACGGTACATGGCTGGCTCTGACCTGTGGAACCGTGCGGTACAGGAAGGGAAAATTACCAAGGATGAATATGTCGTTATCGCTGATAAAGACAGAGGATTAGGCATGTACTCAAAAGAGGAACTGCTGAGGTTTTGTATAAGTGCGCAACGGTCGTTTTATATGAGGCCAACCTTTTTTATTACTCTTTTGAAAAAATCACTGAAAAACAACGATATGAGCTTTATGCATTCATATCTCTCCGTTGCCTTCTCGTCTATGAAGAAAATCAGAAAATCAGCAGGGAAGATTCGCCCTATACTCTCATAGAAAGCCTCAAAAAAGGAATGGCGAAATATTCAAAACATCAGATTTCTTCTAGCCTTTGCTTTATGAAGATACGACACGCAAGAATACAGGATGCCGACATCATCGTCTCTCAGAATATTGCACTTGCAAAAGAATCGGAAAATGTTTCTCTTTGTCCAGAAATAGTTTCTGCAGGGGTAACGGCAGTAATCGCAGACCCGACCAAGGGGTTTTATCTTCTCGCTGAAGAGCAAGGGAACGTCATTGGGCAACTCCTGGTTACCTATGAATGGAGTGACTGGAGAAACATCCCTATTTGGTGGGTCCAAAGCATTTACGTCCAGAAAGGATGGCGAGGAAAAAAAGTGTTAACACGATTGCTTGAGACGGTATCGCAACAAGCACATCATCACGGAGTAAAGAGTCTCCGTCTCTACGTGCATCAGAATAACACAGCAGCAGCTCTCGCCTATGAAAAACTAGGTTGGAAACCGGCTTCTTACAACCTGTATCATCTCCCGCTCTAAGTGGATTACTATCTCAGGATGTACGAAACAATATCAGGATTTATTGTTTTATGTCTGCCTCTGCTGATATAATCGTAGAGCGATGGCAAAAAAAGACACGATGACAAGCACCCTAGCAGCATCAAAAACTGGGATTGCTTTTTGGTCAGGTTCGTTCGAAGAATCAGATTCTTGGATAGGCTCCCAAGCATCACCTACCGATGGTTCATCAATGATAAAGGCAGTGATCACATCGAACTGTATCCAAGCTATCTTCGTGTCATTTTTATTGAATTGTACAAAAACCTCCAAAGGCGCATAGGCATTAACCCATGAGGTATCCTGGCGGACCTTCATCTTCCAAACATATGTAACACTCTGACCAGATTTTGGGAGATGCCGGCACTCAAGGAGTTGTTCCATGCTAGTAGGTCCTTCCAGGACCTCATAAACTGGTGTTCCAAACTCATGGAGTTTTATATACAATATACAAAGGTCTGTGCTCGTGGTCACAACAATTCGTATCTCAAACGACTCACCACGGCGCATCAAAGGATGTGCCGTCGCATTCACCCACCCACCATCTGTGCCTTTGAACCACGCATACGCAGACCCATATGCACAGGTGCCTGCACAACACACAGGGACGATACATATGACACACAACAGACCACTAAGACAAATAAAACAACGAGTTCTTCTCATGACTCTTCTTCCTTGTCAAACCCCGCTGTATGATCATCAAACCAGTTTGACTGGATGTCTCCCACCATCATGCCCCATGGAGGGACAATCCCAAATGCAACAGTCGTAAAGCTGAAGGACAGGCGCGTGTTTTCACCAATGGTAATATTTGATGCAGTGATAATCTTTAACTCTCGTACATATGTTTGTGGTTCATGGCCAAGCAAGGGATGAAAAATCGTCTCATCGGTGGTATCAATCAGTTTCACCTGTGCATACTCTCCCTGCACATCGATAACCCAGCAATTCATCGTCAACAACCATGGAGTGACCGGTGTAGGAGGTAGCAAGGGAAGACCCGTCGGACCAAATAAACACCGATTTCGTATCTTTAACGTCCAGAGCTCTTCGTCACCCCATTGCGTTTTTTCAAAAGGATCAAGATAATGAGGAACATAGTCAACTGCAAGACGAACAGTCTCATTCCATATCTTTGTTCCCTGTCGAAATCGACTTAGGTTCATCAGATATCCAAAAGGGATGGTAAACTGATTTCGTATCGCATCTGATACATCTGCAAGTGTATTGGTAAGGTTCTTCGAGGTAAAGTCTGTATATGATGATATTGTGGTATCAAATGCAGCACTCAGCTTTTCAGAAACATTACAAAGAACCATTTCAGCCATAGTCCTGACAAGACCAACATACCACTCACGAGCACAGTAGACTGCTTTTTTTCCGACACTTAGAAAACCATTGTCTGGACAATACGCTAAAAAATTCAGATACTCAGAAAGATGTGTATCGTATTGCGTTAAAAGGTCATTTTTTGCAGTTTCGACAAAATCAACTGGGTCTGGGTAGTGGATTAGGTCAATTTCTGGATTAAGGATGATGTCCCCGATTTGCCCTCCAATATCTACCAATGCAAAAAATGCCTCCTCCGCGACCCAATCTGAAACTCCTCCATCCACCATCGCAGAAAGACCTATTGACCCCATATTTTCCCGTGTCATGATCAACACCTGTTTTTCCGGTTGTGAATCATCAGAGATAACAAGATACTTGTCTAAGGTGTCTTCTAGATTCAAATCGTCTAGCGTCTCATTCGCATATAATATATCGACGACATCATCTTGGGTTTCTTGATAGATGGCATAATGTTCCAGGATGCTCTGAAGGGTTGCAGATTCGATAAGGATATCGGTAACGTTGTTCCATACTTGGACCTGCGTCATTGTGCCATTGATGACAAAGGTTTCTATTTTCCACCAGCAATGGATCCGCTCATACGAAACAAAATACTGTTCTTCATATAGCGCGCTGCCTGGAATGATTTGTCCCTTTACTGGCTTTATCACATTTTTAGAGATGGGTGTAAAAGAGAAACAAGTCCATTGACTTACTCCACCATCGGTCCAACCGATGCCAGGATCCCCCCATTGCTCATCGATAACAGATCGATGAACAACCTGTGTTGACAGAGATGCATGATATAGGTCAGCAATCATTGAGTGCAGTTTCTTCTGGGTTGTCATGTTAAGGGATAAGCCTTTTGTCATTCCTGAAAGGAAAAAGGAGTGATTTGCCCATTGCTGTATCGTCTCATCAATTCTTACAAACGCCTGGTCATCAAAAGGAATAACCACTTCATCGCATTGCCCCTCGTCGTTCTCAAAATGTAACGTGATGGTTGAAATATTATACAGCACACGTTGTCCGATCTCGGAGAGGCTTAGTGAAGAACACAGATCAATCGACTCATTGAGAGGGGATTCTGCATCGACATTGGCAGTACCAGAGGTTAGGTTTTCTGTACTTACCATATATCCTTCCCCCAGCATCTGGGTATTGAAGGTAAAGAGAGCATCTGATGGAGACTGTTTGAGCACTTTTTGAGTTTGTTGCACCAAATGAACAAGACCAAGCGGATCAACACTGCCGAACACCAAACTTTGCGTAAGAAGCAACCCGCTGTTGAGGATAAGGGAAAGATGACGATTATCCATGACATTGAGTGGCTTACCACAGCGGAAATGTTTGAATCCTCTCAGAAGAGAATATGCATTTGACACGGTGGTGGTAAGCGTCCATAACGGCGAAAACGTGCCATTAATCGACTGATGATATTCATTCATTAATCCCTCAAGGAGAGAGTATCGCGAGGTGAGAATGGACGATACAACAATCGTTCGTGTGGTTAGAGGTTTTTGTAAAACCTCATGTACGGTTCGAACTTCGATGGTTAGGGGAACAGAAGCGACCAAATAGGTGGTATGGTTTGTTATTTCACGTGGTCCGATAAACGGAAGTGTTTGTCTTTTCAACTGCATAGGGATTGATTCAAGACTAATATTCTCCCTTGAAGGGATTGGTGTTTCGTTCTGAAGAACAACCGTGATGGCGTACTGACCATGAGAAAACATGGTATCGACATAATGAGTGGTAAGATACAAGTTTAATTCGTCTTTGATGATTTCTTTTATTCGATCTTGGTTTATTTCTTCTGGAGTTCCTAGAGACGATCTGATGATAGGATTTTTACCGATTTGTTTAAGTGCTTTCATTCCTGCGATGTTTAACGCTGTTGCCACATCAGCTTCGAAGTAGGAAAAAACGTTGTTCATGTCGTCCATTTCGAGGGACCGTGCAAACTCGTAGGATTTCTCAACCTCTAATCGTGTAATGTACACCGCCGTGATGCTACTGCCAAGGATGATTAAGACACCTATAATTGAAAAAGGAATACGTGCCTGGTCATCAGAAAGAATTCTTTGAGTTCTTATTCTCTCACCACCCAGATGGTTAACATCACTTCTGCTTTGTTTAAACAGATTTGATCTAGTAAAAAATCGATAATCATTTCAAAAAACACTACGAGAGTGTTTTGCATATCGATAAGGCTATTTACAAAGGATTTGAGTAATTCATCAAGATAATCGGAAATCAGAGAGGTTATCTGTTCTTTGAGGAACGCTTCACACGCATTGAATGCTTCATTTAATGAAACAAACGACATGTTCGTGACCGAATGCATCGTTACATTAATCTGATCAAGTATCGTGGTTGATACCGGATGAGCAACGCTTGTGTTCAGACCGTCAAACAATCGGTCTATTGTCCGGACCACTCCACCGAATAATTCGTCCAACGCATTATTAAGGATATTCGTTGTTATATTTTGTATCTTCTCAAATCCATAAACAAGACTCATATGAATAACCCCTGGGAAGACAGAAACGTTTGTATCATCGCTGATACCATCTATGAGAAATCCATACACAAGTACACTTAGATTCTCCTGCATCGCTCTGGTCGCATTCTCTTTTGTATCAAACGGTGATATTCTCTTGGTGTAGTTCTCGAAAATACAAGTTAAATTTTCTATTTCAGGGATTGATGAATTACCAAATACACCATCTATGCTAAACAGATGTTCTTGAATCCAGCGTTTTGTAAAAACGATGGTATGATTCTGAAAAGAAAATACTGGTGTATACGGCATCATCAGGATGCTTTGGGCGACATAACAATCCTTTGTAGGTGGACGTAGACCAACAGAAAGTTCACCACCGAACGGTACTCCTTTAATAGGATGCCACCATGCTGTGAAATTATAGCAATATTTTTCGCCAAAAAAACGACAGAAAAACCGATCGATCTCTTCCTGTAGAATTCGGTCATACTCTTCAGTAACTATATTTAATCGATTCATCCCAAAAAAAGAAAACGGTAAGCGGAACTGACAGCCAAGATTTTCCGCAAGCAGGGTTGCATATGTTTTATGACGTTGTTCATGGGCAAGCAGCCATTCTGTGAAAGATGCATACAGGCCATCTGAAGAAACATTGATCCCAATATGTTGTGCAATGTCATCGATAGAAACACCACAAAACCGATAGGAAAATAGGTCTGCGCGTGAAACAAGAAACGTATGCAACGCAGTATCGACCACGTTTTCACGATGTTTGTCAACAGAACTTTCCAACGCGATAGGAGTTTGCAACAACGGAAGAAAGATGGCTCCTGCGAGAGACACCATGACAATGAAAAGAATTGCATCATACATCAACGAGATTCCAGAGCTATTATCAAAAAAACGACGATGTTTCATCATGGTTCCTCCCAAAGAAAAACGGTTAGCCTCCCAGGGATTGTTTGCGCTTCATTTAAAAAAAGGGCAATTTCTTTTGTCACAGCAGTATACCGAAAAGACCCTCTAACCAACGTCTCCGGGAAAATCATTGTACGATTATTCCAGGAAATTCGAAGGAAAAACACGATGCCTGATTTTTTGTACTGCTCCAAAATGGTTTGAAGAGACAGGGTATCATTTATTAAAACCTGAATGTCAATAAGACCCGCTTCCTTGACAAAAAAACAATCAGAACGTGTTAAGCGTTGTAAAATACGATCTGCGGTTTGATAATTCTGCAATCGATAACTATGGTCAGTATACGTGATGTATGTTTGAGACATCAATGCTACAAACAGAGCGAATCCTACCATCACGATGCAAAGAGCGGGAATTGCGGTAAATTCTTCTGAAATAGCGGTATTATCCTTTAAAAACGTATTTAATTTAATAGTAGCTCTCATAGATATTTCTCCCAGACATTTTTTTTAAGAACGAATTTTAGATAGTATGAACTCTTTATATACATTTTGTTTTTTATAAGAATCTGCACATCAAAATCTCCAATCATCATAGGTAGAGTTGATGATGGCAGAAATCCCTGATAGGGTGTCGGAGGTTTCCTGTGCTTCTATGTCGTCAAATCGGATCATGGTTCACCGATTTTCTTTTACTAGAAGCAATCCTCTAGCGTAATCACAACATTAAAAATTTTTTTTCCTTTTGTAAGAATCTTAATGAGTATACCAATATTTTCTCAGATTGTCGTTTTTTCACCATATGTTTATATACAATTAATGACAAATGATAACATGCCTAGGGGTGGTCAGGCTGCATTTGGTGCTGACCTGGCTGTCTTTATAGGAGCCGCGTGGTATTTGGTACCCCGTCTGGCTCTCCTCTGGGTCTTTAGTACCAGCCAATTTTTTTTTTATCAATTAGGTTCAGAAACATATAAAGAACCCCAAAATTCTAAATAAAAAAGAGGTTAAGTTTATATATTTTATAAACAAACACTAATATAATTTGGGGGTAAATAAAATTCAGAACAAAAAACAAATTCAAAACAGTATTTTCTCTTTAATCGTATGTAGTATAACATTCTTAATGATATCCGCTTCATCGATATCGGAACAAATACTTGCATCTGGTCCTCAAATAACCTATCAAAAAACTATAACACTTACTTTTTCTAAAGATGATTTTTCATTTTCAATGCAAGATGGATACGACATCATCACCTTTCCCGACGGTGGATTTCTCACTGATATAGGAAAACCAATGATTCCTGTAACACACATACGAATAGCGCTACCTGAAGACATGAACGTAATACAGATTTGCATCAACGAGATACAAGAGGAAACAATCGAAGGTTCCTACCTCTTGTATCCTGCACAACCAGCATACCAAATCAGTACAGTTGGAAGCATCAAACAATTTATTCCCCCTAATCCTCAGACGTACCAATCCAAACATCACTACCCCTCGGCATATATCGAGTTCATCGGTCAAACTGATCTAGCTGGTCAGAGTATCGCAACTCTCGTGGTCTACCCTCTTCGCTATCTACCTTCCCAAAGGAAAATAACTCTTGTTTCCTCCATAACTATCACTGTTGAAGGAACCAGTGGACATGAATGCAGTGATTATCTCCCTTATAATATCAGAGAATACGGAAGAGAGATGTACCAACAAATGGTGCAAGATATGGTCATCAACCCGCATGACGTGGTTCTACGTTCGTCTCCACCATCTCAACCCGTTGGCGTTGGCCCAGGTGAATATGACTATGTGATTATCACCCAGGAAAGCTGGGTGAGCGCGTTCCAACCTCTTGCGGAGTGGAAAACAAAAAAAGGGGTCCCTGCGACGATTGTCACAACAACATGGATCTACAATAGCGGAGGATACAGTGGATCAAACGTGGAAAGGATACAAGCATTTGTACAAGATGTGTACTCAAATTGGGGAACGATGTTTATCCTTCTCGGAGGCGACATCGATGTTATCCCCTGTCATTTTCGAACATTTCCATATGTTCATTCTGTCCCAGTCCCAAATGATACATACTACGCAGATTTTGACGATGACTGGATCTGTGAAGTACATGTGGGACGAGCATCGGTCAGCAGCACAGGAACTAGTGCAGGAGGCATAGGCAACTTCATCAATAAGATCCTCACCTATGAAAAAAACCCGCCGTCGACCGACTATGCGACAAATGTCGGGTTTTTCGGGTTTGACCTTGATAGCAGCACCTTTGCCGAGCAATGTAAAATAACCATAAAAAACTCATATATCCCAACGAGTTGGACAATGACAACCGTCTACGATAGCCAGGGGGGGAACCATAAGACAGATGTTATTACAGCCATCAACGCAGGGCAGAATCTCATGAACCATGCGGACCATTGCAATTACTATATCTTGGGCACTGGATACACGAACCATGGCCTTGGTTTGTTAATCTCTGATGTAGATGCGTTTACAAATGGAAACAAACAGGGAATCCTCTATTCCATGGGGTGTTTACCAGCACAGTTTAATGAAACAAATTGTATCGCTGAGCACTTCGTACGCAACAGCAACGGTGGCGGAGTCGCATTTATCGGAAACACGCGATATGGATATTACAACCAAGGGTCATACAACACGCTTTCCATGAAATTTGACACATATTTCTTCAAATCTCTTTTCCCGGAAAATACCTATAAGCTAGGGGCATGTTTCTCTGATCACAAGAACGATGCCTATCAATATGATCTTTTTGGTTATTATAAGTATATCTTCACTGAGCTGACCTTGTTAGGCGACCCTGAACTCCCCATCTGGAAAGAAAACCCAACCCTGATGACGGTAACCCATCCTAATCAACTGCCGCTTAATTCTTCTTCATTCACCGTCTCAGTAAGTACAGGGGGCACCCCCATCGATCAGGCATATGTATGCCTATGGAAAGGAACAGAAATCTACGAGACCAGTATGACAAACACTGCAGGACAGGTAACATTTTCCCTCTCGCCACCTACCATGGGAACGATGTCTGTCACAGTCACAAAACAGAATCATTTTCCATACGAGGGGCAAGTACTGGTGTTAGATGGAAATAATAACCCGCCGAATACACCCGCAAAACCAGCTGGATTGGAAAATGGTGGGATCAATATTGAATATACCTACACCACCAGTACGACTGATCCTGAAAACGAACCGGTATGGTACCAATGGAATTTCGGATCGTATCTTAGCAATTGGATCGGCCCGTATAACTCAGGTGCAACAGCACAAATGAAATACACATGGGAGACTGCAGGTACCTATGAAGTGAAGGTAAAAGCAAAAGATCAAAATGATCTTGAAAGTGACTGGTCATTTCCACTTGTTGTCACCATTGAAGACTCTGAACCGCTCCTCTCCATCGGGATGATTACTGGTGGGTTGTTCCGAGTGTCATCCAATATTGAAAATAGTGGTGGAATCTCTGTGACAAACATCCATTGGAAGATAACTGTGGATGGAATGCTCATCCTAACCGGGCGGACACTTTCAGGGGACATAACTTCACTTGATATCGGGAACAAAGTAAGTATTGAACTCTCTCCAATTATTGGATTTGGGAATGTAGTAATAGCCGTCACCGTGAGCGCTGATGGTGTTCCTGAAATAACGAAAAGTGTAAGTGGGTTTCTGCTGTTTATCTATCTCAATATATAAGAAAGTAGCTTTTTTCTTTTCTTTACAGATATAATGAGAAAAGGTAAATCAGGACTACGACAATCGAGACACAGATAAGCGTTGTCCAGGTAACGACATGTGCTGTTATCCTTTTATCAATCCCATACGGAACAAGGAACATATTCGTGCTTGTCACCGGTAAAAACGCGTTTATTATAATGACAGCGAACCATTCTTTTGGAAGGAGATGGAGCAGAAGAAGCGGTGTGAATATACCAAGAGTAATCAACGGTGTGATAACAACTGTAAGCATTATAATCGAACGGACGAGACTCCAATGTACATCGTGTGAGGGGGTTTTTGTTGCAGCTATGAGTTTTTTTAATTCGGATCGTTTTAGGTCTTTTGGGTGTATTCCCGCGCCGACATAGTAGAGCGCCGCTGGAATAGTCAACGCTGAATAAAACTGAAGCACGATACCGGCATCACCGAAATCAGCAGTAGTCAATCCTGTGAACGAGTGAAGAGTAATTGCCGCAACTAAGAACCCAATTAGATACCAGGGATATAGTTTGAGATACCATGGAAGTGAATGGATGTGATGGTCTGCCGGTGCTTGTTGTGTTTCTTTTTTATTAAAGCGGGTTAGTATATACGGGATGATTGCAAAAAGGACAATTCCTAATAACGCCATATATAGTCCGGCTTCGACACTCCATTTAGGGATGGCTAGCATCGCCCCTCCAATAAACGCAGAGCTTCGACCTTGGTTAGTTAATATCGTTTTCATCGCCTTTGTCCGAGTGATATCTGAACCATTCAGATTGCGTGTTTTATGGTGGGCATAAAGCCAAGCAATGAAATACATCAAAAGGATTGTTAAACAGGTTAGCAAAGAAAAACCAATCTGTTCAATACCAAATCCAGTATCAATAAAAATACGGAAGAACAATATGGGTATAAAGAAAAATAATAGTATCAATCCGATTTTTTTCATAATAGCATCGATTCGCTGACGAGGAATTAAAAAAGAAAGAAGGAACGTAACCAAAAAACCAATGAGAATCCAGATGAGTGTGTATAATCCACTGATATACGGCAAGATTTGTCTCAAAAGATCAATAATAATCGTACTCACCTCCATGGGAAGTTACCGTTCAATGACGCGTTTGGCCTTTCCTGTGCTCCGAGGGATTGTTCTTGGAGGTATCGCATGAACCGGTACATGTAAATTCAATATCCTATAGATTTCATTTTCAGCTCTTTTTTCAAAGTCATCGAGGTGACCTTCTTTATATCGATTTTCTGATGGTTCCACTTCAACGGAAAGAGAATAGATATCCCCGCTCTTGGTCTTAACGATTTGATAGTTGTCACTGACTCCTGTGACTTGCATTAACGCAGCCTCAATCTGAGACGGGAAGACTATCACTCCCTTGATTTTCATCATATCGTCGCTTCTTCCTTTAATTCTCGATTGTATAGGTAACGTTCGTCCACACTCACAAATATCTTGGGTAATTGATGCAAGATCCTTTGTCCGAAACCGTATTGCAGGAAACGCCTCTTTTGTCAATGTCGTATACACTAGCTCTCCTTCCTCGCCAAATTCGAGGGTTTCTCCTGTGTTAGGATCAATTAATTCTGGATAGAAATGGTCTGCATTGATATGCAATTTCTTATATTCACATTCGGAGACCACACCAGGACCAATCAACTCTGTAAGTCCATAATGTTCATGGGCGACGATGCCCCAGCGTTTCTCAATATTTCTCCTCATCTCCTCGCTCCATGATTCCGCACCAAATACTCCAAGGCGTAGGTTAAAATCTTTCGCAGGGGTAAGTCCTTTCTGTTCTGCAACCTCTGCAATATGCAAACAGTATGATGGCGTGCACGCAAGCGCTGTACTGCTGAAATCACGCATAATATCGATTTGCCGTTCCGTGTTTCCCGATCCAATCGTAATGACCATGGCACCAATTTTCTGTGCGCCTTTTTCAAATCCATGGGCTCCTGTGAATAATCCATATCCATACGCATTCTGCAAAATGTCTTTTTTCCGAAGGCCATTTGCGTATAAGGCACGTGCCATCATTTCGCCCCAAAGGTCTACATCGTTTCTTGTATAGGGTCCGACGACCGGTTTTCCGGTTGTTCCAGAAGAAGCATGAACCTCAATGATATCATCAACTGATGTACATATTAATCCAAATGGATAATATGCACGTAAATCCTGTTTGGTTAAAAACGGCAGTTTTTCGATATCTTTGACTGCTTTAATTGACTGTGGTGTTACCTTTGCATCTGATAATTTCCTGTGATAGTATTGATTTGTATTGTAAACATAGGTAATTAGTTTTTTTAATCGTTTCAATTGTACGTCCTTTAGCTCGTTCATTGGCATGGTTTCATATTTGGAATCCCAGAATTGCTGTGTCATAAAAAAACACTCCACTTTTGCGTGCGTGAATGCTAAAGAACTCTATAAGAGTTTCTAAATGAAAAATAAAGAAAGGTATAAATCAAGATACATGTTTTCCTGCCACTGAAAAAATCAGTACAAAAAATGGAGGAGGTTCCCTTGAATATGATACTTGGAATGGATCTCGGTGTATTTATCGCATGGATTGGAACATTGTTAGCTGCCGCTTTGTGTGTGTTGTATGGACTGTATCACCAACTAATCAAGAAAACAGGTGAGAAACAGCAATCACAAAAAGAACAGGAGAAAAAACAAGAGGAGGATCAATAATGGACATTTTGTTTTTCGTGGTTTTAATGGTGATTTTCGCCGCGGTATTTATCTTTCTTGGGTATCTAGGATATAAAAAGACAAAAACAGCGGAAGACTATTTTGTCGCTGGGAGGACAATGGGGTCTTTGGTAATTGCGTTTTCTTATGGTGCAACGTTTATTAGTGCTGTTGCCCTGATTGGATTTTCTGGGATTGCTTCCGTTTATGGCCATTCAATCCTTTGGCTTGCATTTCTGAACATCTTTGTTGGTATTTTCATTGCGTTTGTATTCTATGGTCTCCGAACCAGAAAGATGGGGCTTTCATTAGAAGCAATGACACTCCCAGAACTGCTCGGGATTCGATTTAACTCGGTGAAACTTCAACAAGTATCCGGGTTAATCATCGGTGTTTTTATGGTGGCGTATACATCTGCGGTCTTTTTAGCGATTTCTTCACTGTTCCAAGTTACCTTTGGGATTCCCTATTGGGTTTGTGTCGTCATTTTTACCTTAATTGTCGGTATCTATCTCATCGTTGGAGGACTCTACGCAGTGATGTGGACTCATGCAATACAAGCCATCGTTATGCTCATTGGTATGGTTATTCTGACGATTGGAGTGTACGCGATGCTTGGGGGTATTGGTCCAGCGCATGAAGCCGCTGCAGCTCTCACCCCTGAGATGCTCACAAGTATTGGAAGCCCTGCCGCAACACAAGCGCCCAATGGTCTTACATCTATGCCGCCCTTTTTATCCGAACCCTTCATGATGGTGCTTACCCTCATTTTTGGAGTTGGCATCGGAGTGCTTGCACAACCACAGCTAATCATTAGATATCTCACTGCAAAGAACGAGAAAGCGCTACGTTTGGCTGTCCCATATGGTGGTATTTTCATCTTGTTGATGACCTTTACTGCATTTAGCATTGGTCCTTTATGCAATGTACTGATGTATCAAAATAATATCATGTACCCTACAAAGGAAGTAGCTGGGGTGATGATCGCAAATCCAGATGCAGTGGTCCCGACAATCATCAATGAGCTATTCCCCGCATGGTTCGTATTGATTTTTCTGTTTGCTATCCTTGCAGCAGCAATGTCAACTGCGGCAGCATTATTCCATACCGCAGGAGCATCTATTGGCAGAGATGTCTATGAAAAATCAATAAAAGGTAAGTCTTCCCCGCAAAAATCCATTTTAATTACCCGAATTGCGACGTTCGTGATTGTATTAGCGACGCTGATTATCTCTCTTAATCCCCTTGATGTTGTCGCGTTCATGACCGCGTTTTTCTTTGGCCTTATGGCATGTACCTTCCTTGCCCCTTATACACTTATGTTATACTGGAAAAAAACGAACAGGATGGGAGTTTGGATTGGCATGCTTAGCGGGTTTCTTTTCACAATGGCCTGGTATATCCTTATTTATTTCAAAACCGCTCCGAAAATCATCGGGACTCCTCTTGTTGGAGATTACATGATCAACATGCTTGACCCTATCTTCATTGGTCTTCCGCTTTCATTCCTCCTAACAATCCTTGTCAGCAGCATCACCAAGCAAGATAAAGAGGAAGAAATAATCATGAAGAGGAGTTTTGAAAATATTTAACTGTCGAACTCCTTTCCCCCCATAGGTGGATGGCTTCTATGAAAGTGCTGGTACTTGGTGCAGGAATGATGGGGCGTGCGATCGCATACGATCTGAATCGTTCTTCCTGTTTTGATGAAATACTTATTGCCGACAATGATAGCCGAACGACTCGTTTAGTAAAGTCCTTCCTTAAGAACACTGCAGTCCAAGTGATACTATTAGACGCAAACACAACACACGACGTAAAGAAGCATCTTCGAACGGTCGATGTGGCTGTTTCAGCGCTTCCCTATGGATATAACTATGAACTTGCGAAGATAGCAATAGAGACGAACACCCACTGGGTGGACCTTGGTGGGAATACTACAATTGTCCAACGCCAACGACGGTTGTTTTCACAAGCAAAAAAGAACAATGTAACCATACTTCCTGACTGTGGATTAGCACCTGGTCTTGTCTCAATAATCACCCATGATATCGTGGATTATTTCGATACCGTTGATTATGTACACATACGGGTCGGTGGGCTCCCGTGTTATCCGCAACCACCGTTGAACTATCAAATCGTTTTTTCACCCTATGGACTCATCAACGAGTATGTTGAGGATGCCGTTGTTCTCGATCATGGGAAAATCCTTTATAAAAAATCAATGACCGAGCTTGAAACGTTGAAATTTCCAAAACCGTTTGGAACGATGGAGGCCTTTCACACCTCAGGAGGATGTTCAACGCTCCCCATCACCTATAAGAAGAGAATACACTATCTTGATTATAAGACCATACGGTATCCTGGTCATTGTGAAAAAATGAAAGCGATCATCGACCTTGGGTTTGCTGATGAACAAAGAATTGAGTGTGCAGGTCAGATGATCATCCCAAGGGATGTTTTTGCGTTGTTGCTGGCAACCCAGGTTCCAACCAGTGGAGAGGACGTTGTACTAGTAAAGGTACAGAGCCGAGGAATGAAAAACGGCAGAAAACGGTACCGGGAATATCAGTTAATAGATTATTATGATAAGAAAAACAGTATCACTGCAATGATGCGAACAACAGGGTATTCTGCTTCGATTACAGCGCAAATGATTCAAAATGGTACTATTAAGGAGCATGGTGTGTTCTGTCCAGAGGAAATCATACCTCCAAGATCATTTTTTGAGCAACTCCACAAACGAGGCATCATCCTTTCCATCCGGGAGAGATGCGCTTCATCATGATAAAAAAAGAGTTTTTAGATGCTAAGGAAAATGCATTAAAATCCCTTAGAGACGCATATATGCAGGAAAAACTCGACGACGGGATCCTAGCTATTCTCGAGTTTATCAACAGGGCAGATGGGTTTTATACCTCTAGTAGTTGCGCTGGTCGAATTCTCCTTTTAGAGATCCCTGAAATTGGAGATAAACGTGGTGCAACGTTCCTAGGGATCTGGCATCGACCTATTACATCCAGTGACATTACAACTGCTGCGACAAAAGCAACAGTTGGACTTCTCTGGCTGCTTGCACAATCCCCTATCATCCATATAGGAGCGGATACACTCATCCTTGCAGATCGTATGGTGAAAGCTGCAGTATCTTGTGGATTTAAAAACTCATCTGTAAAATCTACACAGAAAAAAATCGTTCTAGAGATTGGGAGCACTGAACGTCTCGATGCTCCTATAGGAAGGGATGGTCATCTTTTCTGTGATGAGCGATACTTGTCCTTATTAGTTGAAATCTCAAATGAAGTGATAGAACGCTCGCGAAAAAAGATAGGTCGATTCGCCAAAAAACTCGCAAATTTTAGCGATTTTCCATGAAAACTAACAAAAGATTTATATATTATGTTGTTATATTAGTTGTTGGGGAATAAAGTATGAACACAAAAAAAATCTTAGGCATCTTTATATGCATGCTGGTATTGACCATGATACCTGTGACAAAGTAAATGGTGGAGCATTGGTTGAATTCAAATGTGTCTTTGTCCACTATGTCGCACAGGGACTTGGTCAGCGCGTAACCGGTTTCCGGTACGGCCTGCAAAAAATGGTTATACCAAGTACCTTCTATGGCGTCATGATGCCCGGTGTGATTATGGGATACTGCATCGGGCAATTGGAAATCTAAAGAGAACCAATTACCTTCTCTTTCTTTTCTTTTAATTTCTTTATTTTTTTTCATAATTAAATTTTCAAAAAAATAGTTGTAACACCTCGTATTGTACACCTACTTCTCGTTGTCAATCAAAAAGGCAAAAGAAGAAAAAAGAAGAAATTAGATGTTATCTAATTTTTTGACGACTTCTCGTGCTACCTCAAGGCTTGTGTTTGATCCACCGACATCATAGGTTTTTATGGTGTTTTCTTTAATCACCTGAGCAATAGCGTTTTCCAGTTTTTCCGCTGGTTTCTTCTCTCCAAGCCAATCCAACATAAGTGTAACGGTAAGTAGCATCGCCATTGGATTTACCTTATACATCCCTGCATATTTTGGAGCGGAGCCATGGGTCGGCTCAAACACAGCATACGTATCTCCGATATTACCGCTAGAGGCGAATCCTAATCCTCCTACCAGTTGAGCCGCAAGATCAGAGATAATATCCCCAAACATATTTGACGAGACTAACACGTCATAGTCTTGAGGGTTTTTCACTAGCCACATGCACATCGCATCAACATTGGTTTCCTGATATGTGATTTCGGGGTATTCCTGTGCGATTTTTCGTGCTTGTTCAAGCATCATGCCGCTGGTTTCCCGTATCACGTTTGGTTTTTCAACAAGGGTCACAGATTTTCGTTTATGGTCTTTTGCATATTGAAAAGCCTGACGAACAATGCTTTGACACGCTTTTTTTGTAAAAATCCTGCATGAGACCGCGATTTCATCCAAGGGTATTTGGGCAAACCGTTTCATTTTTTTATGGGTCATGAGGGCTTCGAAGACTTGTTTTGGCAATGGCCGAAACTCCACGCCAGCATATAAATCCTCAGTGTTTTCTCGAAACACAACCAGATCGATATCATCTCGGTAGTTCAACGGATTTCCCATATATGCTTTACAGGGTCTGATGTTTGTATGAAGGTTAAATTCCTGCCGGAGCCGTACGATAGCGCTTGTGTAGACAAGACCCTTATTGCGCAGTTCAGGGATAAGCTCTTTTTGTGCATCTTCATTGGGTTTTGAGGTAATTGCTCCAAAAAGACAGCAGTCGGTTTCCCGTAATAAGGATACTGTGCGATCCGGAAGTGCGTTTCCCTCCGTTTTCCAGAATTCCCATCCGATGTCTCCTTTGGTATATTCCGCATCAAGACCAATGGTATCAAGAATAATTTGTGCTGCGTCCATGACGTCGTTTCCAACGCCATCTCCTGGAAGGAGTGCTATATGGTATTTTGACATAAAAGGCTGTAATTCTCCTCTATTTTTAAAGTTTTTTTATAAAATCCCTCTAACCAAGAAACTAACGCTTATCCTCGTAGTTCACCAAGACTTGTGACTCGTTCAGCAAATGCATTATGCTTATGGATAGATTCTTCACTTTCACTTCGTGCAATCACCAACACTTCATTTGGTAAGTCGTTGTATTTCTTCAAAACCGCACTAAGAATATCACGAACCACATCTTCGACAAATTTTGGTTTTGCATGTGCTCGAAGGACAAGTTCGGCTTCTTCTTTTCTTTTTAAAATACTATATGTTGGACTGCTGAAGGATTTCTCAACAATATCGATGAGATCATCTGCATCAACTACTTGAGTGCCTCGTGGAACTTCAATCATCAATGTCCCAATATTTCGTTGGTTATGGGTTGGAACAGAACAGTGTTCATCGCGTGTTTCAAGCTTTCGAACAATCTCCATAGCACAGGGACAGGCGGTCATTCCTATGACTTTAACACCAATGAGTTTTCTGAGTTCTCCGTTGCGTTTTGCCCGTGCCTCTGCCACAAGTTTGTATGGCTCTGATCCTTTGTGACCTGATGGGTAGACGATATCTAAAAAATACTCTGCCTCGGCCTTTACCTCTGAAAACGTCGCGTACTCGTGTTTTTTGAGGAGCAGTTCAGCAGTCTCAGCACAGAATGATTCTAGGTCAGCCACTGGTGTCTGCAGGGTTTGATCTATGATTTCTGATACCAATTCGAGGTTTCGAGACATATGACTGCCTTTCTGGGAAGCTGGTAAATCAACGAACAAATCCATCGTTACAGTAAGAGGAAGCATGGATTTTTTATTTGGTCGTTTTATATGAACAAGTTTTTTTACACCGGTTACTCCTACTCTTGTTAGTTTGAAATGGGAGGGTGAAAGTCTTGATTGTACATCAGGTAAATCTATGGATTTTATTGGGTTCACCGAAGCCACAATATGCTTTTATCTCAAAAACGTTCGCTTCATACCCATATTTGTGCCAACGGGTGTAAAATATCATTTATTGTTCAAAAATACGTGTTTGGTCTGAGAAAATATCTGTTGAGACATGTTTTTTCATATGTCCTGTATAGCTCTTTTCCTTCTTTTTTTTCGTCTTTAGATGACTGGAGGGAAAAAAGTAAAATAAACCCCCTTGATATTCAGGGCCGTAGAATTGATGCCGCTGTGGCTTAGAGGTATAGCGATTCCTTGGTAAGGAATAGGTCGAGGGTTCAATTCCCTCCAGCGGCTTGTATAGCAAAGGTTAAAAGCCCTCATGCGTTTCTCCTTAGTGATAATTATGAACATCCATAAGCCAGAAACGCAATTTAAGCGCGTAATTGAATACCTGAAACAAAGCAGTACGGTTTCAGAACACAACAAAAAACTGATACTGGATTTTGTTGATTATTTTCTAGCGGAAGGCGAAGGGCATAGCGAAATCCGCGCTGTAAAATATATCTACATGCTGAAAAAAGTAAGCGAATTTCTGCAAAAAGATTTTACAAAGATTACCAAAAAAGATGCTATAACATTCTTCAAGGATATCAATACCGATAAAGAAAAAATGGAATGGACACGGCATGATTACAAGGTGATCGCGAAACGGTTCTATTGCTGGCTGGATGCAGATATGAAAAAGAAACCAAAGCAGCTGAAGGAAGCCATCGAATACATCAAAAGCCAGAAGGTGAAACGTGCCAGAAGCAAGGAAAAAGCAGCGGAACACATGCTGAAGCCTGATGAAATATTGAAGCTGGCGGATCATACGAATAACAGCAGGGATAGGGCGTTTATATTAACTTTTTATGAATCGATGTGCAGGATCGGGGAAATCCTTCCAGTAAAGATTGGTGATATCGAGTCTGATGATATGGGCATCAAGATGAATGTATCGGGGAAAACTGGCAGAAGGTACATCAGATTGGTTGTTAGCAGCCCTGCGATTTCGAACTGGCTAACGAACCACCCAGATCGGGATAACAAGGAAGCATATCTTTTCTGCGGCATCGGCAGGGTGAATCAAGGGCAGATGCTTAGTTATTTTTCAGCACGAAAAATGATTTTTGAAACAGCGGAAAAAGCAGGGATAAAGAAGCGGGTGAACCTGCATAAATTCAGGGCATCAAGGGCTAGTGAACTGGCTACCAGCGTTTCAGAATCAGTACTATGTAAATTAGGCGGATGGGAACAGAACAGCAGCCAGTTGCGGGAATATGTATTTCTTAGCGGAGCTGATGTTGATAAGGAAATCCTGCGGGTTAATGGGCTTCTGAAGGAAGAAGATGCAGGGAATGGTTTTAAATTATCGATCTGCCCACGATGCCAGCAGCGGAATACCCCAAAGGCGCGTTTCTGTTCATCCTGCAGCCTGCCTTTAGATGAACGAACAGTTATGCGGTATGATCAGCAGAAAGAACAGGCAACGAAAGCAGGTTTTGAACTATTCGAAGCAGGTGAATCAACCCAAGATGCGATCAACCAGGCGATTCTATCAGAGATTAAGGCTATACACCAGGAAAACCAGGTTTTAAAGCAGGAACTGGAAGCAGTGAAGAAACAG
>MUGD01000108.1 GCA_002900555.1 Thermoplasmata archaeon M9B2D
CAATCGGAATTTTCCATTCGAGTGTGGCAACAGGTGATTTCTCCTGCGTAGCAACATCTGCATTTCTGGTGGAAAATGGAGAACTGAAGGGCTCTGTTGAGCCAGTCTCTGTTGCAGGCAACTATTACGAGGGACTCAAAAACCTTCGAGAGATAGGAGAAAACAGCACATTTATTCCATACGGCATAAACGTGCCAACGCTTGTCTTCGATGGATTCTCTATCGTAGGATAGGTCTAAACGAATACAAACTGGAGACTCTTCAATGGAGTCTCCAGATTCCATTCTTGGTAATCATCTGGTCATACTAGTAGCGTGAAACCATTCTCTAATATATCAGAAGAGCAAATTACGTTTCGATTCCCATGAAATTCAGAGCCATATCTCTTGTAGTACTTATTGTATTTGTCGCGGTCGTTTCGAGTCCAGTTCTGATACCAACAGCTGAAGCTCAGGAAATCAGCGATGTTAAGGTCTTGATGTTGATCACAGATTACTTCGGTTGGAATTACTTTGATGCCAAGGAGATATTCGAATCATGGGGAGTGAATGTTACGACCATTGCTAATTCATTGGATGTAGATGTACCCTCCTGCACGAACAGACCGCCGCGTGGAACGACTGCAGATATACTATTGAACCAGGTGGAGAACGATGTCATTACTCAGTTCGATATATTGTTTATTCCGGCCGGGGGACAATGGTTGAGCCTCAGTCAGAGTCCCAGAGTTCTAGAGTTTGTGCAATATGCCCATGATAGTGGTGTTATTGTCGCAACGATTTGCATCGGGAACAAGGTTCTCGCAAGAGCCAACGATATTGTCAATGGATCATGTGTAGTCAGTTATACAAATACTAACTCAGATATGACAGATGCAGGGGCAACCATTAGATATGGACACCTTGCTGTGACTGACAACCGATTCGTTACAGGCGGAACAGGAGGAGGACCATCCGGAGGAGGATACGAAGTCGCACCCACCGCTGAAGTCTGCATGGCCGCTGTTAGGGAAGCCTTGGGATTGTCTCATTGCAGCACGGTCAATATTACGCCTACTTCAGGTGCTGTTCGAACCAACTTTACGATCACCGCAGAAATCACTGATCTAGATACAGAACTTGGTTCAATCTCTGCAGTGAATTCAAACATCTCAGAGGTTAATGCGCGAATATATACAAAACACAACAGAACGTTAATCGATGCCATTGAACTTGTGGACGATGACGATGATGGATTATTTTCGGGTGAGTTCATGGGTCTGTCAAGTGGAGAGTATGCTGTTGACATTGAAATTGTGGACACAAACAATACCCTTGAGATAGTGAGAGATTCTGCAAGTTTTTCAGTAGGAGTGAGTTTTACGATTGATCCGCTTACACTAGGTATCATTGCAACGAGTGCTCTGCTTGCCATGGTTGTAATCATCGCAATTAAGAAGAGATGAATAGGGTCAATAACAGAGTTATGATTCTGGATGTAGGTAGAATATCTCCCATGGCTCCGGATTGGTGTATCCTAGTTTGAGAGCAAGAGCAATCGAGCCTTCATTTGCAGCATCCCAGTGTGGAACCAATTTACGTTCCAGAGCATAGACAATGAGTGCGGCACATACTGCTGTTGCCAATCCCTTTCTACGATAAATCGGATCATTGCTGGTGTACACTTCGATCTCAAAAGCATCTGTGAATGGTGCGAAAGAAGATGCTGAGGAAACTACCTTGCCTTGATGCTTTATGCAAAATCCAACGCCATTATTATAGAACGACTCAGAATCACCATAGAATAATGGAATATGCATTGCCACTCTCTTATCAAGAGATTTCACTGTATCCAAATCCATTCGTTCAAGTACGAAATCTTCTGGAACAGTTTGCATCAGTTTTCGAAGATGGTCAATGTCAAGAGTATCAGGGGATAGCCTTGTTCTTTTCTGACTACCTAATCTGGATCCCCAACTACTTTTGAGAAGGTCTGTCCAATCTTCACTACATACAAATACAGCTTGTCTTGGCTCGATTTTGCTTATGAGTTCATACGCAGAAGGACTAGTGCTATCACCTGCAAGAGCGCAGAGATTTTTTAGTCTCCACATGGCTGCTGAGGGGAATTCCAATGAATCAACCCAGAGTTCACACCTATTCTGATCAATTGCTGGGAGGATTAAGGCTCTTGCCTTGTCAAATGGTTCAAAGAGTTGGCGAATTGCTGACCTGTCACTACTAGTCCATCGATGTATCATAACCACACATGAAGCGTTGCTCTTGTCGTATTATATGAATCCAATGTATGAAGTAAATTCATTCCAAAAGCTTTAGAATTTCATGAATATTGAAACTCAGTAGCTGTACTTTCTGATATTTGCTTCAGTTAGGCGCAATGACAGGAGGAGGAAGTCAGAACCCCGAGACCTCAAAATCTGACCCACCTCGATAAGAATCCCAGGCGTTTGAGTACGCACGTATTCAAAGAGGGCTTCCTCAGATTTGTCTAAGGCATGATACATGTTCTTCATATGTTCATGGACAGCTCCCTTACTTATTCGCCCAGTTTCTCTGAGCATCCAATTTTCAAGAGCTGCTTGGAGTCCTTTCCCAACACTCTCTGATAAAGAAAGTAAATCTTCTGTTACTTTTGGTGGCACCTTTTGCTTCTCGATTTCTGATTTGGCTCGAAGACTGCCCACAGCAAGACGCATTTCATCCAATGGAACATTGGGGTAGACAGATTTTCCAATCTCTTTGTCAGCAAGAAGTCGCTTGTATCCCTTTAGGCCATGAAGATGCATCGGAGATATGAAACCTTTTGCTTCCATTTCTCTTAGATGTTTTTGGAATATGTCACGTGTAGTTAGAGAACGAGCAGATGATAAGTGAAGGAACCTTTCATATAACGTCTCTTCTACTTCTACAATAGACCATCCAAAAGAGCGGATAATATCCAACTCTATTGCATTTGGCGGCTCTTCGTGCGTCCCTCTCTCTGGCAATGCTAAACCCCGAAAATCGGTTGATTAAGACTTCGTAAAGAAATCTAATAAAACTATCATTCTAACTAATATTTGCTTAATCTATCAAACACTCAATGACGCAGGTTCTATTCCGTGGCAATATGAAAGACACCCATTAGGAAGCATAAATCAGAAGAGGATGATATCCAATTATAACAAGCCATGGATGATCCAGCTGAACGATTAAAAAAGGCACTCTTGAACAACGACCTAGATGCTGCACGAGAGGAGATTGAAAATTTTAGAAAAAGTTCAGACTGGATGCAGACCTCGAACCTTCTGAGAATAACAATGGAGGCACTCTATCAAAAGCATTGGTTGAAGACAAACTATGTCCTCCTGTCAATATTCAGGTCACCTGAGCTTCTGGGGATTGACTGCAATATCTTCAAAGAAATAGGATCAATTCAGGAAGATAGGAGTATCACTGAGGCTTCAGACTGTCTTTTTGAGTCGTTACTTAGTTTGACCAAGAATCAAATTAGAAACGGTGGTTCAACTTTATTCTACAATATTGACCGAATTTCATCTACAAGATCTGTTGTCATCATTTCGGATTTAATCGAGGCAAGATATCGCGAAACACTATTTGTCATAGAGGAGATTGATGAGATGATTCCAAAATTGACAAAGGATTGGATGGACGTTTCTCGTCTTTGGAGAACAGGCAATGGGTTCCGACTGCTGAAGGCGCGCAATTTAGGAATCCTTCTTCACATCAATGAATACAAAGAACTTCGAAGCCGTTTAGCCAAAGAGCTAAATTTCGAGCCAAATAGCGTCAAAATAGAATGTGATAGATTTAGGAAAGAAGGTCACTCTAAATACCTTCGTCTTTCACAAACATTAGAAGCTTTCATGAATGGCTTAATTGCGTCCTTGGGAATACGGGGGAAATTTGACCAATACTACAAGACATGGATAGACCATGAGGGGCTGGACGAATTCTAATTAAGATTCATTAGCCTTGCGCAAACCTATTCAAACTTGAAGCAAGTCATTGAAACTGAACCAAAGACAAAATGTTGGTTGTATACTTGCATCAGATAGTCCTTACCTGCTGCTCCCTTTGCATAGAGAAGTGGAAGGTAGTGATCAACATAAGGATGTGCTTGTTCTGCAACTCGACCCATGTCTTTGAAGTTGACCAAGGCAGCATCATCCTTCGCATTGAGTGATTTCATTATCTCCTCTTCAAACTTCACCGCCCAATCATATGCAGGCGCGTCAGGCTCGGGATTAATCGTGGCTAGGTTATGAACCAGATTTCCACTTCCAATAATCAAGACATTTTGGTCCCTCAGAAAATCGAGCTTTGACCCTAGGTCATAGTGAAACTGTGGCGGTTTTGAATAATCAATACTCAACTGAATAGTTGGAATATTAGCATCTGGGTACATCTTCTTCAGAACAGACCACGTTCCATGGTCAAGTCCCCAAGAATGGTCTGCGGTGATAGCGTATTCTCCTAGAGAATTAACAATGGTTGACGCAAGTTCAGGAGAGCCTTGAGCATTGTATTGCTGCTCATACAACTTCTGTGGAAAGCCGTAGAAGTCATGAATTGTTCGCGGCTGTTTCATTGATGTAACCATTGTCGATGGAACGTACCAGTGAGCAGATATGCAGAGGATGGCATCTGGCTTAGGAATCTCACGAGCAATCTTGATCCATCCCTTCGTGAACTCATTGTCTTCAATCGAATTCATAGGGGAACCATGTCCAATGAAGAGAGTAGGCATCCGTTGATTCATTACACATCATAATGATGAATTCTCTTTTTGCTATAAACTGTGACTTATGTACTAGCCTTGGAATTTTGAACGGATTCCGCAAATACCAAGGTGAAGAATTAATTCTGCATAAATCACTTGATTTGACCACATACTCTCAGCAAGCTTTATCATGAGGATAAGGCTTTGCGGCAAAGACATCGATATCTTCGCAGATTAGATATAGAACTTATCGAGCTAACAATAATTCACAGTTTTGAGGTCTGTTAAAATGGCAAGAATTGGAGCAAAAGACGTTATAGCTGGAAAAATCCCTCAGGTCAATTATCTAATTGCTCATGATAAGGGACTCGCAGATGATCTTGCTGTGGCAATTAATATTCTGACAGTTCAAGGTTGGAGTATTAAACACGTATGGGCGGCAGGTTCCTTTCATTTTGCGCTGTTTATGCGAAAATAGAAGAAAGTGAGAAGTTTCTAGGACTTGAAACCACTCCCTATACTAAAGAGAATAGAGTCAATGACGTGGTGATTTAAGGTTTTAATCTTAAGAAGAGGTTCCAGTGTTTTCGCTTCCAAAACTTACTCCTCAAGATTCTTTGACTCTGCCTCGATTCTCTCGCTCTCAGTCTTTTGAATGTAAAATCCAATTATATAGGGTATAATCCCCAGTGATGCAAAAAACAGATAATACCACCAGGGCAAGAGAAAGAATGTTATTATAATTAATCCAATTGAAACCAATATCGAGCCACTACGTTTTATGGGATTGAGGTATTGTCCGTAGAGACCTATGAGTAATCCAGTCAATGCTAAAGCTGCTATAAGCAAAGGGTCGATGATTGCAAGAGCTGGAAAAAGAGAGATGGCCTCTGGTAATTGAAGTAAGAGAACAGCAGTAAGAATTAGGAAGAATGCCACAAGATACTTGTCTTCTCTCATTGTAGTATAATATATGCACACACCTTCTTCAAAAGTTTTGTTAACCTAGGTTCGTTGATGCTTTCCAATTATTTGTGTGCACAAGCTTTTTTCTAATAGACGACAATACCTATGGATTTTGTTACTTCTGAGGTATGCCAAAATACCGTGGTGTTTCATCCAAATACTTCTGATAGGATTGCCCATATTTGTCTGCCAAGAACTTCTCCTCAAGCAAAACAGTCCAATGAAGGTAGGGTATAGTGACGAAGAGATATAGAAGAAATATAATACTCCAGATAGATTCAGACCAACCAATTAAAGTCAGACCTAGGAAGAAAACTGTCCAACCTAGATATATTGGATTTCTTGAATATCGATGAATTCTCGTTGTTGCAAGTCCTGCATTATTTGCAAAGGAGTATAATGCGGATATACCAATTGCCATTCCAATTATGGAGATTATTAGTCCAATATAGAAGAATACCCCGAAGTTTACTGGTACAAAGAAACTGGCGAGAAATCCGCCAATGATCCATAGAAACGCACCAGCTATGATTTTCTTATCACTATACAAGAACTCAGGATCATCAAAGGGTTCTCCACGTTTTCTGTTTGCCCATATTTGCACTGCGTATGCAAGGACGTATCCACCTACATAGAATATCCACAGATTCATTGTTCATCAACTTCTTGATTTACTTTGATCCCTCTTCCCTTGGTCTTCCAAGATATCTTGGAGTTGTTTGCAAATAGTCTGTATAGGAATCACCATATTTGCTTGATAGAAAGGCCTCTTCTTGGATTACATTCCAATGAAGATAGAC
>MUGD01000109.1 GCA_002900555.1 Thermoplasmata archaeon M9B2D
CAATGTGGATGGGGTATTCATATCACTGGTGCGTTTAATAATATCTCATTTAATAACATCTCAAATAATGAGAGATACGGTATTATTATTGGGTATACCTACAAAACTATCATTTATCGGAATAACATCGAAAATAATGGTTTGTATGGTTTGGCAATCGAATGTGGGTCGTTTGATCAGATAATCCAAAATAATTTTATTGGGAACCGTAAGAATGTTGTCTATGACCAGGAGATAAGAATTTCATTGCTTAATCATTGGGGAAATTACCCTATCCTTCCCTGCATATGGAAAGAAAATTATTGGAATAAACCAAGGCTGCTCCCATACATAATTCCTGGTTTTATAGGATATACAGGGCTGTTCGCTTGGTCTTTCTACAACAAGTTTGATACTATTCCTCTAAATTTCATACGTTTTGATTTACGTCCCGCACAAGAACCCTATGACATCCCTAGCATGAGTTTATGAAAATGAAGAAAATCCTTGCAGTAAGCATTATCCTTCTTTTCATCGGTGTCGCAGTCGCACCCAGCTTCAACCAGAGTGTTGTCACCGCATCCACTGAGGATGACCTGGTGGAAGTCACTTCGCAAGCCTGTGGCATCACAGGATACAAAGATACCACGGTAAAGCTCACTAGAGAACAATACCAGAACCTTGAATCGTATCTGGTTGAGTTCAGGGATAAATTGAATCAGATATCAACCAGGGAAGAGGCAATCCCAATATTCAAGGAGGCTGTGGTGGAGTTGGACACGTATGGGTTGTTGGCGAAGGGGATGAGTGTTGAACAAGTCCAAAAACTCGTGGTTAGTTCTGCTCGTACCTCTCTTTCGTCTGTTACAATGAAAAGAATAAGGGAACCGGTTCGTTCTTCCTTCTATGAGCATAGAAATCTGTTTTGTTTGGTGGCTGGACAGACAGATTACACGACATTTGAAAATGCTGGATCAATTTTTTTCTATGTAGCCGCTTATTTGGTTAAGACTTGGGATATTATGGTACTCTGTGCAGGAGCCAGTGATTTATTCACTCGTTTTTGCCGGTTTAGTCCACTAGGGATAATGAATAGAATCAGTCTTGGTGGTTATGATTATTACTCTGATGTTCAATATCCTGCTTCAGGGTGGTTGACGACAGTAGATATCTTTGGGGTAATGCCAAATGAGGGGGAGATACACGGCACCCTTCCGATAGAAGGAACCTTGAATGGTATTGGTCCGTTTCCAGGAAAGAGAAAATCCCCAGGAGTAATTGGTTTTACAGGATTAAAAATTGGTATTGGTCCATTAGATGGTTACCTTGAAGGAACATTTTTTTATCTTGGCTCTGCTCTCTGGGTTAAAGTAAGTACAGAACCTGTAGAATCACATAATCTGAGATCATCTGAAATCGTCGAGATGATACCCTGAGGAAATAAGAACTTGTGTCACTGCGTTCCTTTAACTTATTTTTAGTAATTCCAAACATGTACATACAGTATTTTGCGAACAATTATCAACGAATTTTGTCAGAGGAGGTAAATATATTTTTTTATCCTTCCTTCTTTTTTTTGCACGCATCCTTTCAAATAAAAAATAATTCTATGTAAAAAAATAGGTCAAACAATTAAAATTATAGAAATTTTTTTTGCTTTTGTATAAGAAAGAGAAACCAAGTCTTTTGTAGTAATACGCATTTCTCCATCATGAGGTAATGAAATGAGAAAAAAAATAATTGGCCTGTTGGCAATTGGGCTAGTGTTCGCAATGATCATGCCAATCGGAAGTGCCTATGCTGCCTACGATTGTAAATTATCAGCAATCGGCATCATCCGAATCGACAAAGCAAACTCTGTCATAAAAGGATTTGTCTTCTTTGGTGATAACGATGGTCAGGACCTCCGGTTCACCTTCATTCAGATAAAATTCGACGATGCCAGAACACCGTTAATAGCTCAAACCAACATACCGTTCTTGGTCCACGAAATCGAATATAACCCAACAAAGTAAAGTCTACAAAGAAAAAATCCTTTCTTTTTTCTTTTCTTTTTATCGTCTCTTTTTTTTTTAAAATTCATACAAAAAACTAGTAAACATTCAGAATCCCGGTCATTGCATAATTGATACATCAGGAATCTTTTTCAGCATGATTTATGGGTCCATATCTTTAAATAACGCAGAGATTACTTATATATAACAACAAAAATATATAATCATTCAATGTAACGTTGGTGCATCGTATGAAAAAACAACTAATGAGTATCATCATCGTAGGCCTGCTGCTTGGAGTCGGACTGCTTACCATAGTATCAACCAACGCGTATGCACGAGTCCCTACTCAAGAAAACGACCAACAACAGAGAATATCTGATGTCCTCTTAAACACGTATATCCGAGTACTGTTGCGTCTTGCGCATAAACCATCTCTTGCCGCCTGCATCATCCATGAGGACGAGGTGGTCTGGTCCAACGCCTATGGCTACTATGACCGGGAACATAAAAAAAAGGCAACCACGCAGACGCTCTATCTTCAGGCATCAGTCTCAAAGACCATCACCGCGACCGCACTAATGCAGTTATATGAGCAAGGGTTATTCGACTTGGATGATGATGTCAACAAGTATCTCCCCTTCAGCCTGCGGAACCCAAATCACCCGGAGATCCCTATCACCATCAAGATGATCTTGTCGCATCGCTCCAGTCTTGCAGATGATAACCTCTACTGGATGTGTCTTTCATACCTCCCCGGAGATCCAGATGTCGAAGGATTTCCTTCCCCCTGGCTTGAGGAGTACCTTACCCCTGGCGGGAGCGCCTATAGCTCCTCGACCTGGTCCCAGGATAAACCTGGGGAATCATACTACTATGCGAACATCGGGTTCTCCATTGTTGCCTACCTTGTAGAAATTCTTTCGCATCAGGATTTCAACCAGTACTGCCAAGAGCATATCTTCCAACCGTTACAGATGAACTCCACCGGGTTTCGCCTCCGGGATGTCGATATAGAAACTACTGCAGTCCCCTATGAATTCAAAAATAACGGGTATTTCAGACACCCCCATTACGGAATCCATGTTCTGTACCCCGCAATCACCCTTCGGACCTCAATTGAAGATTACTCACATTTCATCATTGCCCATATGAACGGTGGCGTCTGGAACGACGTCCGAATCCTGAATCAATCCACGGTTGAGATGATGCACAGTGCCCATTTCTCACCGTCTGATCGCTATAACTATGGACTTGGCTGGCAGATAACTAACAAAGTATTTCAGAAAACCTATGGACACAGTGGAGGATATGTTGGGGCATTAGATCTAGTCACGATTCATCCGAAAGACAACATCGCGGTCCTACTCTTCTCCAATGCACTTGACTCTGAATTACACTCAACACGCAGGGAATGGAACGCATTTAACGCCATCAACAACGCCCTCTTTCACAAAGCAAAAAGGTTTGCTACGATGACTTGATTCACAAGAAAGTCCCTAATATCGGTGTCACTGTTTCCCCATTTCTCTGGTTTTAGGATATTTTTTTAAGGAAATTACCCGTGTGAAAATACAATCCCGCTTCTACATACGTAAGCATACTGTTTTCCACTGGTTTTTTGGCGGGAGGTTTTTTTTCTTTGTTTGTGACTCTCAGTAAACAATCTCTTGAAAAACGCGTAGAGAATAAATAAAAAACTCACTATCTGTCGAAATTGATAAATATGGCTGGATTCTTTCTTTCCCTTTGTATTCCAAAGGATGATGCGAGTTGAAAGTGATGGTTCATGAAAAGATATTTCATAGGAATAGCATGTTTTTTGATACTATCCCAGCTATCAGGATGTATACAAGATAGTCCATCAGCTGGAAAGACAGATCGTATTTCAATTGCGATTTCCCAAGATATTATCGGTTTTTATCCATGGGTTAAAAGCTATGAAATGTATACAGTGCTCGTAAACAGAAATATTTACAATAGTCTTGTAGAGTTTGATGAGATTTTTAGAATACAACCCTGTCTTGCAAAATCCTGGAACAATCCAGATGATTGCACATGGAGGTTCTTTCTCAGAGAAAATGTCACCTTTCATAATGGATATGTCTTTACTGCAGAAGACGTGAAATACACGATAGATTCAATACGAGAGAATACCAGTGAACACAATCAATTACGAGAACTTCTAAAATCAATACAGGATGTAAAAGTAATTGATAACTATACTATCGAAATTAAAACAAAAAAACCCTGCTCCATATTGTTAAACCTTTTAACCGATATTTTTATTGTATCAAAACAGTATCAAGAAGAGACTCAAACGCGGCACCCTATTGGTACTGGAGCGTATAAAATGATTACCTATTCTAAAAATGAGTATATTACACTTCAACGATATGATGGGTATTGGAAAAAAGGTCTTCCTGAGATAAAACATGCAACATTTAAGGTCATCCGTGATGATGAAAATAAAACAAAAGCATTAGTAAATCATACAGTTGACATTGCAGAAATAATACAAAAATATGTACCGACCAACGATTCAGTCGATTATTCAATGAAAACAGTAGGTAATCCCACGGTTGTCTATCTCAGTTTTGATTTCAGGGAAAGAAATAATGTCACAGGGTATAATGAAAAAAACCCATTTGCGGATCTTCGGGTACGAAAAGCCATCTATCACGCCATCAATATTTCTGAGATGTTACAAAATTCTACTGTGCGGTCGTCTGCCTCTCAATTTGTTATCCCTTTAATATTTGGTTATAATCCAGAGATTCAAAGACTTCCGTACAACATAACGATTGCACGACAGTTAATGAACGAGTCAGGATATAAAAATGGTTTTACTGTCATGTTTGATTATTCCTATGATGTCTTTCCCAAAAATACTATTGAATTTATAAAAAACCAGCTTTCGAAAATAAACATTACTCTTAGTCTTAATGGATGTTCGTATGATACCTATATATTAAAATTGTTCACTCATAATGTGTCTTTCTACATAAATGCGTGGACAACCGGGACGGGGGATAGCGGTGAAATCTATGATTATTTAATTGGAACAAGAAATGAGGAGCAGGACATTGGGTCATTTAATGCTGGTCTGTACTCAAATGCTATGGTTGATAGTCTTGGTGAAAACGCTTCAAGTTCCATGGAACCCTCTGCAAGGCTTTACTTCCTTCAAGAATGTTTTAGAGTAGCAATGGACGACGTTGCATGGATCCCTCTGTTTACCTGGAAAACAACATATGGGATCAATAATCAGTTTCTCTGGACACCACGAGCCGATCAACAAATAATATTAGAGTATATTACGAGCAATACTTGATTTTCTTATTTCAGCTCGTACGACAACAAGTGAAATGATCGGAATGTACCTTCTTACTTTTGCTTAAAGTCCCTCTTCTTTTGTTATGTTGCTGTAAATCATGTCACTGATTTTGCTTCTTGGGATATATTTTTAAGGAAGGAACTGTTTTAAAAAAATGATGAGGAGGAAACAGGCATGGGAAAAAAGATAGGTGAGTTTTTCATTTGCCTGATGTTACTGGGAACCTTCCTTATCATCACACTAGATACGGGATCCGCAGATCAGGAGGGAGACTATCTATATACTGAGAGCGGAGGCGTTGCCACTATCACAGGATACGTCGGCCCTGGCGGGGTAATCACCATACCCGCCAGCCTAGGCGGGTATACAACGATGTATATAGGGACCAATGCATTCAATAGCGTTCCTGGGCATTTAATCACATCAGCGATACTCCCCAATAGCATCAGCACCATCGAAGATAATGCATTCCGCGACTGTGGTTCTTTAACCTCTGTGACGTTTGGTACAGGGGTTACAACTATTGGAGATAATGTGTTCCGCTCCTGTTCCTCGTTGACATCCATCACGTTTCTAGGACTTGTTGCACCAGTGACTATTGGTGATACCTGGATTTCATCTACGAACCTGAGTTTACGAGGTCATGCATATAACAATTCGAACTTTCCGGCTCCCGGCGAGGTTTGGGAAGGGTTGACGATGGGTGCGTACATATCCGATAATGAACCTCCAGTATTTGGTACTCCTTCTCCGGTGGATGGTTCAACGAATCAGCCGGTAAGCCTCACCTGGAGCATCCTGATCAGCGACCCGGAGGGAGACTTATTCTCATGGACAATAGAATGTAGTAATGGACAGACGAATAGTGGTACAGGAGCGACGGATGGGACTAAGACATTGGCGCTTTCTGGTCTTGCCTATGTAACATCATATACGGTCTGGGTCAATGCGACGGATCCAGAAGGAAGCGGACTTTATACCAGACAATCGTATATCTTCACCACAAAAAGTTCTGATGGTGGTGGAGGGTGGGTGCCTCCGGAAAATAAAAAACCCATCGCAAATGCTTCCGCTGGTGAACCTTACGAAGGGTTTGTTAACAGGACAATTCTTTTTGACGGGTCACGTAGCTACGACCCAGATGGTTTTATCACAGT
>MUGD01000110.1 GCA_002900555.1 Thermoplasmata archaeon M9B2D
ATCAGATGATGATTGACTTAAAGACCATGGTGAGCCAGCGAGCGGATAACTTGGAAGAGTCGCATGAAACACTTGATATCCTTGTTAAACTAGAACGACAGATTGACGAAGATAATATTGTCATCTGCAGACAGATTTCTATAGCTACTGGGGGCGACTCTGATTTTATCTGTTATATGATGAGAAAGATTGTTGCGGAGTTAGAGCACATATCGGATTATGCAAAAGAATGCGCAGAGATTGTCGCGGAGATTTGAGTTTCTGTGTTGCAGCAGGGAGAGCCATCAACTACAATCTTAGTCTTGATAGCTGGTATTCTCATCATTGGAGTTGCTATCGCAAAGATAGCTGAGAGGTACAAGGTTCCACATCCCATACCCTTGGTTATCACAGGTTTAGCGATGGGCAGAGTTCTAGTCCTGTTAGAACCCGATAGTGCACTGGTTCAGATTGCAGGTTTTGACTTCATTGCTCAATTGACCCTTGCAACAGTACTCTTCTATGCCGGTCTTACTTTGAATTTGAGAGAGCTACGTCTATCCATCGTTAATGTGATGCTTTTAGCTACAGTAGGCGTACTAGCTACTTCATTGATTGGGGGATTCGCACTGCAAATTTCTACAGCTGCAATTGCGATACCGGTCGGTATCGCAGCATTTCTCATTGGAGCTATTCTATCTCCGACGGATCCTGCAGCTTTATTCTCTGTTCTTGAATCAGGCGGTGTGAGAGTCAAACGCAAGTTATTCTCGATACTAGAAGGAGAAGCAGTATTTAATGATGCAACCTCAGTAATTCTAGTAATAACAGTTTTCGAGCCAATAGTGATAGCTAGTTTAGCTAATACAGTCGGAGGTACAAATTGGGGATTAATTGCAGGTGAATTCATCGCAAGTATGGGATTGGGAGTCGTGCTAGGATTCATCGTTGCTAGATTGGTGGGATGGGCAATTCCGAAAGCAGGAGATGATACAAATATCTCAATCCTTACTGCTACCACTCCATTCCTAGCCTATGGATTAGGAGAACTCTTCACAATATTCTATATCCACCCCGGCGCTCTTGCTGCTGTCTTTGCAGGAATCTTCATGGCTAATTCACGAAGGATTGGACTTCAACCCCTACCACAGCGTTCAATGCGAGGCGTAATGAAAAATGTTTCATTCTTCTTTGAAATTGTCGTCTTCATACTGCTCGGATATTCATTAAGTGTACCACTAATTGAGGGAGATCATTCAACAGAAACTATTACGTTCATACTGGCAAATCCTGGAATTCTCATACTTGGGTTAGTCATGGCGGTCTTGGTAATTTTCGTTGCTAGACCGATCTCAGTTTTTCTCGTTACAGCAGGAGATAGAACAATGAAGCTCAAAGAGAGATTCTTCCTGAGCTGGGCTGGTGTGAAGGGGGTTGCAAGTGCAGCTCTTGCAGCTATTGCGGTGACTGTTATCATTCAGTATGCACAACGATTGACAGGGCAATTGTATGTGGACTATTTAGACGCGATAAGAAATGTCGTTCCTACTATCTATGCGGTAGTCTTCATTGTTCTAATGGTGAGCTTGATTGTACAGGGCCTATCTACATCATTCCTAGCCACTATTTTGGGATTGACTGAAGAAGTGGATATAGCTAAGGAAATAACTGTCCATCGGAATGCTACTAGACAGGCACTCCTTCAGCTAGTCGATGAATATACAGAAGGGAAAATAGATGCAGAGATGTATAGCCGGTTTAAAGCAGAATTAGAGGAAGAGATATTCGACCTTGAAGCTGAACTTAGAAGAATAGTTTCAGAAAGAAGAACGAGAATAAAGGAACTACGCGTTCGTGAAATGATATTCAGAAAGAAATTAGAGTTTTATAGGAAGGAGTATGAATCTGGTAATATATCCGATGCTGTTTTCGAAGATTTGAGAAGTGAATTAGAAACTGACATTGAAGAAATCATAAATCGAATCAAAGGGCATGAAAAACGGATAACATCTACTCCAGAATAGCGCAATTTCTAAATCTGTCTTTTATGGAGAGGGCATAAAGACTAGGAGGCAATAGTCTTTTTACTTGCAACGCGTAACTCGGATATGAAATAGGAGAGAAGTGGCGTGTCTGAAGAGTTCGTCGATTATAATGAGTGTCTTCAAAGTCTTGGAACAAATGTAGAAGGACTCTCCAGCGATGATGTCCAACAACGCCTTCTTGAATTTGGCCCTAACAGCCTCTCTGTGGAAAAAGGCGATAATGCACTGATTATGTTTCTCAGGCAGTTCAAATCTCCATTAGTGTATGTTCTGATTCTCGCCGCGGTTGTTTCATTGATAGGTGGACATGCGGAAGATACCCTAGTAATTGCAGTAATTCTCATGATTAACTCAATAATCGGATTCACACAAGAATGGAGAGCAGAGAAGACTATTGAATCTGTAAAGAGACTGATTGAAGAGAAATCAATTGTAATTAGAGAAGGAGAGGAAGTTGAGATACCCTCCTCTGATATCGTACCTGGTGATCTTTTACTCCTAAGGGCGGGAGAGAGAATACCTGCTGATGCTCGCGTAATCTTTGAGAGAAATTTCCAAGTTGATGAGAGCTTACTTACTGGGGAAAGTGTTCCTGTAAAGAAAGATGTTGTATGTTTCATCGAGGAACCCCATTACTATGAGGAATCAAACAAGGTATTTGCAGGCTCTTTTGCGACTCAAGGGAGAGCGAGGGTTCTCGTTGAAAAAACTGGAAATGATACAGTTCTTGGTGAAATCAATAAAGAATTACAGGATGTGAAAA
Source organism: Thermoplasmata archaeon M9B2D (assembly GCA_002900555.1). The sequence continues at coordinate 2,788 of MUGD01000110.1, forward strand.
AAGAGCCAACTAGTGTTGAGGTGCGATTGAAGCGCCTAAGTTTATTCTTTATTGGTTTTGCTTTTATTTTTCTAATAGCTACACTCCTGCTTGGATTTTATAGAGGCATAGAAACCTATGAGCTCATCCTATTCTCACTCTCTTCTTTGGTTTCTGCAATTCCTGAAGGGCTTGTTGCAGTCATTACGATCGTTCTCTCTGTTGGCGTTTACAGGCTTTCACGCAAGAATGTAATTGTCAGGAACCTCAGCGCAGTAGAAACACTAGGTCTAGTCAATGTGATTTGTTCAGATAAAACCGGAACACTGACAATGAATCAGATGATGGTGAGAAGGATATTTACTCCACATCATTACTATGAGGTAAGTGGTGTAGGATTCAATATAGAGAGTGGAGGTGTCTTTCTTGAAGGGTGTGGACCCGATGAATGCCTGCGTTCTAAAGAACCTCATGAGGGCATGATCCAAGAATCAAATTTGAGAGAACAGATTGGTAGACATAACCTAGAGAAATTTCCAGACTTGGAGGTACTTCTTACCTACATGGCGATGTGCAATGATTCAGAAGTATACATGGAATGCCTAGATGAGAATGATCCCATCCAGAAATGTACTGGAAAGAATCGCATTTGGAGAACACGTGGATCTCCAACAGAGGCTTCCCTTATTGTGGTCTTGGAGAAAGTAGGTCTTCATAAGTATGTGTTAAATGAGACGTGGCCAAGAATATCTGAGATTCCCTTTAGTAGTGACAGAAAGTACATGGCCACACTACACCAACCCAGCGAATTGATTCAGAGGGACCATCCAACGCTTTCGACGCACGACTCAAACATTCTCGTTGTAAAAGGAGCACCTGAGAGAATTGAAGATCTTCTCAAAAAACCTTCTGGCTCGGAAGAGATTGTTAATGAGTATGCGTCACAAGGACTTAGAGTACTAGCCTGTGCCATAAAGCATCTACCGAAAGATCATTTGCAAATCACTGAAGAGGACCTCAAAGATCTCGAATTTATCGGACTCTGTGGGATAAATGATCCTCCACGTGAAGGAGTATCTGATTACATCAAGAAATGTGATAGAGCTGGTATTGATGTCTTAATGATTACTGGTGACAATGAACTTACAGCAAAGGCAATTGGAAGGGAAGTGGGCATCTTTCAACCAGAAGAGGGAGATGTAAGTCTTACAGGTGATGAAATTGATGGCATGGATGATGATGAACTCAAAAGCATTCTTGAGATGCGTGCGAGTGTCCTAGCACGAACTAGTCCTATCCATAAGCTCAGGGTTGTTAAAGCACTCCAGGAATTAGGAAAAGTAGTCAGCATGACTGGAGATGGTGTGAATGACAGCCCAGCACTGCGGCAAGCAAATGTCGGCATAGCAATGGGTATCACTGGAACAGACATTGCGAAAGAAGCTGCAGATATCGTTCTTCAGGATGAACGGTTTGAATCTGTTGTGGATGGGATTGATGAAGGGAGACATATCCTGAATACCTTCCGGCGAGTTGTCCTCTTCCTAACTTCAACAAACTTCGCAGAGAGCTTTGTAATAATAGCTACCCTGCTACTCTTTGTTGAACCGATTCTCCTCCTACCACTTCAAATTCTATGGGTAAATCTAGTCACAGATGGTATGTTAGATATCGCCATATCATTAGAACCAAAGGAAAAAGGATTGCTAGAACAACCTCCTGCATCTCTAAAGGAGAAAGTACTTTCAAAACAGACACTCACTAGAGCACTATTTTATGGATCGACGATGGCTGTAATAGTAATGACAATCTATTTCATATATATTGGTCAGGGAAGCAAACTTCGTACAATGCTCTTTGTTACATTAATCATCGCTCAATGGTTCAGCGCACAGAATTGTAGGTCACCAACAAAATCTGCATTTACTATGGGGATTCTGAAGAATAGGGTTCTGATTGTTGTATACATGATTGACATCATACTCGTATCTCTTCTATTTCTTCTTCCACCGTTGACTGCACTATTTGAGCTAAGTCCGATTGCGCCTGTGGAGTGGCTGCTTGTTATCTGTCTTTCAACCCTCGTATTTATTGTGGAAGAGATTAGAAAGAAACTTGCAACGAAATTCTGAGATTCTATGTATTCAATCAAACGAGAAGATTTTCAGTTATTCTTTGTCGAATTGACTTACTCAGAGGGAGCGCTGGAGTCTGCAGGTTTTAGATACTGCTGATGGACATCAGTTCGACCAACAATCAATCGAACAAGTCCATTTGCGACTAAGGATATGATCAAGAGAATTATCATAGCTGGAAGATTGATGTTCGAAAAGATGAACACAAACGCTGCAAGATTTATTGTCAATATACCCGCTAGTACTTGAAGCATTTGAACCCAGAGAGGTACACCACCAATCAGGAAACCTAACACCAATCTCGAAACTCCGACGAGTAGCATAGCTACTGCAGGGTATATGATTAACAAGTCTGGCGATAGCGAGAAGAAAATAAACTCAAAAAGTGAGATAGCAATTGCAATGATGCCTGTAGCCAACATGAAGATACGAGCATAGATTTTTGTTCGTACAAGAAAAATACCCCAAGCAATCCACGCTATTCCCATCGCTAGTATACCTAGTGAAAGCACCTCGAGTGCGTAGGCAAAACTAAAGGCAAGTTCTAGCACTGCAACAAGAGCAACCACTATCACAATCAAACCAATAGCATCGTCGAGTAACCTAATCCATAATGGATTGCTCTCATCGCTCATACGGACTCTAATTTAGACGTGTTAGTTATTCTTTTCGGTCTGTCAACGTAAAAAAATCACAACTGCGCCTTCTTGTAGGCATCTGGTAGACGGAGACCAGTCTTTCCCATGAAGACATCCCTAAGCAACTCAACATGTTCGTCAAGGTCTTTGAGCAGCTTGTCACGAGCATTTGGTTCGATATTGGGTTCAACGACCCAAATTGTAAGATAGTTACTCACTACGCCGATATCGATTGCACCTTCCTCGAAATCGCGGAAGATAGTTAGTTTAACAAGGAACTCTGATTCATACATATTCAGGATGTCTCGAATGCTAATCATAATTAGATCGAGAAATCCGACAAGATCCTCAAGATCAGGTGAATCTTCAAGATCTCCTCTCATCGACTCGGTTAGAGTCTGTATTGTAGAGGAGGAATGCCTTAGGTTCTCAAACATATGCATGAGCTTGGTGAACTCACGAATTGAGGTCTCAAAAGATGGTACTAATTTATCGTACAGATTGACAAGAAGGATGCCCTTGCTATTTTCTCTGATATTCTGGAAACCCTCGAGTTTGCCAAGAGGACCATCTAAATGTTCAATCTGCATGATTGTATTTGTGACTGCCTGAATCGACTTTACAGACTTCCTCTGGATGTTTGCCCATTTCTCAATAAACGTGTCCAGTCCATCACGGAGGTCGTCGAGTGAGTCTAGGTAATTCGGCACTTAACTATCTACTCCGAGTGAATTTTCTCTTTATTGCATATAAGACATTCTGCGGGGGCACAACTGCTTTGAATTGACTGATAAGTTAAGAATTATTTCATCCTCAGAGTATATTTTGAATCTATCATCTTT
>MUGD01000111.1 GCA_002900555.1 Thermoplasmata archaeon M9B2D
AGTAATTTCAATATCACGTGGTTTTAATGTATGTTTCGTCCCCCGCATCTTCCGTATCGCTAGCTTCCTGCGGTCCATCGAAGGATCCACATCAAGGACAAGGATGCCGTCAACAAGAAACTCGGAGACAGAATCCCTGGAAAGATTCCGGGATCCTTCAGAAATCTCTGATGTCACCAGTGCGGTGCATGAATCCTGCTCAAGGATACGCAGAATTCTGCGCACATGCATCCGAGTAGCCTGAATTGAATCAACAGGCAGTGGTGTGTTTGCCACGGTGCTCTCTGGCGGGATGATCTCGGACCCCCGGTTCACCACCCAGACCGGCAACTCTGAGAGGGGCGTAAGTGAGTCAAGGACGACCCGTGAATATGCTCCTAGTCGGATTTCCTCTTCCATCTGTTTATGAATCGTTTGTTTCTCCAGATCAAGGAACATGAATGTTAACAGACTGTTTTTTACTGCTGTATCAAAATCAAACCCGAATTTTTTTGCTTGATGAACCAGGTTTGAAATCCGCTCATCTGAGGTTAAAAATAAACATTTTTCTTTATTTGTAATACCTGCGTTTATATAGTGGAAACACACGATGGTTTTTCCTGCGCCTGGCGTTCCAGCGACTAAGGTGACACTCCCTTGCGGATAGCCGCCTTGGAGGAGACTGTCTAAGCCTTCTATTCCTGTCTGGATTCGTTTATCATTTGTTGATACTTGCTGCTCCATCCCAAATCGTACCATTCCACATCACCCTTTTAAAATTCGATTATGTTGCAGTTGTTATGAGATAAACGCTTAAATATCTTTCTTATGGAGTACGCAGAAAACTCCAGGGGAATGCGGTCAGTTGTCTCGTCTGTTTGTACAAATAAAAAACAAAGATTGGTCAACAAGTTCTAACTCACCAAAGCGATGAATACTTAACTGTTTGTTTTTTTCGAATAGCATAAATCTGCCTCTCCCAAGTCGCGACAATACCGGTGGGTTATTTAATGCTTTCTTTTTATTCCATCCTTCTGGATCAACAGAGACACTTCGTGTGGCACCGTAAATTTCTAATAGGAACGCTATCTACCATGTAGCAGCGGTTGTTCCCTGATGTTAAAATTAGATTTACACATTCATTCCTGCTTTTCACATGATGCCATTGGCACCCCTGAGGATCTTGTCAGATCGTTACAGGCGCGAGGGCTTCAGGGGATGGCTCTTACGGATCATAATACGATTAAGGGGTACCGTCAAATACAAAAGATCATGCCAACCGATTTTGTTGTCATCCCTGGGATTGAGGTTTCCACTGAGGATGGGCATATCCTTGGGTTAAATGTCAAGGAGCCTATCCGTCCGGGTCAGTCTGTAGAAGAAACCGTTGACTGTATCCTTGATGGTGGCGGCATACCGATTGTTCCTCATCTCTTCCGGTTGCTTTCCGGTATTAAAATAGAAAAACTACAGGCAATACGAACAAAGGTAGCAGCAATTGAAGTATTTAATGGTTGTAGTGTCCCTGCGACAAACCTCAAGACCGCGAATGTGGCCCGTTCGTATGGCCTTGGGGGTACGGGTGGAAGCGATACGCATGACCCGTTCTATGCAGGGTATGCGTATACAGTGGTTGATTCAACGGATCTGCGGGTTGATACGGTTCTTTCGGAAATCCAAAAGAAAAAAACATGGGGCGAGGGACGTACGCTTCCACTGAGCTACCGGCGGGATCGTATGGTCCTTTCAATCACGCAGTTTGTATCACGTGGGTTCAAACGCATATAGCGCCTTAGTCCTATTCCAAAGTCCCTCTGCAACAAAGAACCTTTTTTTATCTTGAAAGAAGGCTGTATAAAAACAAGGAGGGAGAAACAGTCCTAAGTACTTGGTTGATTTTTTTTTGCGATATACGGATTTTCGACATCTTTTCCCATTATTTTATATATATGAAGACTCTATACCTATAATAGATATAGGGGATCATATGAAGAAACATTTCATTGCTTTGATGCTAAAACAGAGGCAGTTTTTTGTAGCAACCATGTCGTGTCTAATGCTTTTTGCTGTGGTAACACCGGTAAGTCAAGGTATGGATGACGCTCGTATAACAATCACGTATGTTTTTGATAGCCCAAGTATTGAAACCGTTGATATTGCTGGTATTATCTACAATCGGGTAAGTCTGCCGGACTGCTCTCCTGCGGGCAGTGCTGGAGAACCAAAAATCCCGTCAAAAGGAGTGTTTCTTCTCTTACCGCCGAAATCACAGGTCAGTCGAATTACAGTGACGGTCGGCGAGGGGATGTTGGTTGGGTTAGAGTACCCTGTGGAACCTACAAGCCAAGCCATCCCTCTTTCACAGTCAGAGGATGTTCCAACTCCGACTCCGAATCAATTGATTTATCAATCCGATGCGCAGTATCCTGGGAACCTGTATACAAACGTTGGTGTGTATGCGTTCCGGGGGTATCAGATTCTTGTGTTGCTCTTGCATCCCGTGCAATACAACCCTGTGACTGGTGATTTGCTGTTTTATACAAGTATGGAAGTCTCTGTGGAAACCATTCATACAGGTGTACAATCAGCCTTCTACAGGGGTTTTGACCCTGATAGGGACCAGGTGAATCAGAAAGTGGATAACCCGTGGATGTCTGCACGGTATCATCAGGAATGCACCCCTGTTCCGACACCTTTGGATTCCTATAATCTTCTCATTATCACGACTGATGCGTTACAAAGCGGCTTTGTACCTCTGAAAGATGCGCATGACGCCACTGGTGTCACCACTGTGATTAAAACACTTACCGATATCGGGAGTAGCTCTCTCGAAAGTATACGCAACTATATTCGAGATGCCTATACGAACTGGGGTGTTGACTATGTCCTTCTTGGGGGAGATACAGATGTTGTTCCTGCTCCGATCCTCTGGGTTTCTGGTATGGATGAAAACGTCACCTACTATGAGGACACGATGCCTTCAGATCTGTACTATGCGTGTCTTGATGGTCCCTATAATTATGATGGTGATGGCAAATGGGGTGAGCCAAACGATGGCGAAAATGGTGGTGATGTCGATCTCATTGCGGAGGTCTATGTCGGCAGAGCGTGTGTCGGGAGCATGACAGAGGTGAATAATTTTGTCACAAAGACAGTTGCCTATATCAACAAAGACCCGACAAACGAGTACCTGAAGAAGGTTTGTTTTGCAGGTGAATACCTTGGAAACTATGGTATCGCAAGCTATGGGGGGACTTATCTTGATCAAATGGTCAATGGCTCATCGGACGATGGATACACCACGGTTGGGATCCCTGCAGATGAGTATATCATAAATAAATTATATGATGCTCCCGGGTATGACTGGCCGAAATCAGCGATTATCTCAGTCATCAACAATGGCGTCCATATCATCAATCACCTTGGTCACGCCTCCTATACCTATAATTTGAAGATGGGTACTTATGATGTCACTGCTCTTACTAATCCGTCGAACCGCACATGTTTTATCTATTCGCAGGGGTGCATGGCTGGGGGTTTTGATAATGGTGACTGCATCGCAGAATATTTTACGGTGAAAACAACTCACGGCGCATTTGCCTGCATTATGAACGCCCGTTATGGTTGGTTCTGGTCCTATAGCACAGATGGGGATTCACAGCGGTTCCATCGGCAGTTCTGGGACGCGGTGTTTGGGGAAGATATTAAGGAGATTGGACGGGCAAATCATGATTCAAAAGAGGATAATATTCCCATCATCGGTCGCTCGTGCATCCGCTGGGTATACTACGAGACAAACTTATTTGGCGACCCTTCGTTACGATTCATGGAGAGTTCGAACCATCCCCCTGAGACGCCCGATCTTCCCTCTGGTCCGACACAGGGTAAAATCGGAGTGCAGTACACGTTTACCACCAGCGCCACAGACCCTGATACAGGGGATGAGTTGTATTATCAGTGGAACTGGGGAGATGAGGTAAGCGATTGGTTTGGCCCCTATATACCAGGGGAATCTGTTGAAGCGACACATACATGGGCGGCCCCTGGAGAATATCAGATAACAGTGAAAGCAAAAGATAACGGAGGGTTGCAGAGTGCATGGTCTGATCCGCTGTCGATTTCTATCCAGGAAGGTCCTCAGATTGAGATTACTTCGATTTCTGGTGGCTTGCGGGTTACAGCGGAAATTCGTAACAATGGTATTGTGGATGCGACACATGTAAATTGGACGATTTCTTTGCAGGGACGGGTTTTGTTTGGCCAAGAAAACAGCGGTACTATCCTTGGTATTTCTGCTGGCGACAGCTTAAAGGTCTCCACAGGGTTTGTCTTTGGACTAGGCGCAGTGGATATCAACGTGACCGCAGCTGATGCAGAGATGAGCGCGACTGCTTTCTTGTTTGGGCCGTTTATCTTTACTACACGGTAGCGCGTGGAAAGAACTCGGTGTTGAGTGCCTTACTTTCCTTTGGGACGATCATCTGTCGGTACATATGAGGTTAATGGATTTTTTCTAGGGATTTTTTAGCGTTCCCGTCATAGGCATCTTATGTCTTGCTGCTCTACAACATCGGTGGACAGCAAATCGAGACACGTGGTCCATATAATCCCGTTGTCTACGTGATAGTGACCATGCACTCCGTATGTGTTAAAAAGGTTTGAATCAGAGTGGTTCCTATGACTATCCGATGTTCTGATAAGAATCACTTTGATTTTAAACAATACGAAAAAAAGAGAAAGGGGGATGTCCCCTTGTTGTTTCTTTATATTTTGATGAAGATGAGCAGTACTGTTGCTTCTTGGTTTTTTGTGGCTGGTCCTGCAGTCACTGTTATCGTCGTTGCCCCTAATCCTAGGATTAAACTTGATGTAATCGTCTCTTCGCCACCTGCTGCAAGCGAGGCGATGGTGCCTGTGGTTTCTTTGCCAAGGATGATAAGGCCGCCAGTGAGTTTGATGCTCCAGTCGATATCAGCCGCGTCCCCTGTGCCAGTATTTTGTACGACTGCATTTACTTTGAGTAATCCACCAGTAATCTCGCCAATCCCTATGACTGGTTGTGGTCCAACAATCGTCGCGGTTGTGGTGTCTGTGGCAATGGTTCCCTCATCGTCGGTGACGGTCAGGGTGACGTTGAAGACACCTGCTTCTGTGTAAGCGTGGGTCGGGTTTTGTTCTGTGGCTTCTTCCCCGTCTCCGAAGTCCCAGTGCCAGGTGTACGGTTCAACTCCTCCGGTCGCAAAGCCTGTGAACTGGATCTCTTCGTCTACATCTCCTTCGTATGGTCCGCCAGCACTGCAGACCAGTTCGTTACTCATTGGCACCAGTGACATATCATCATAGAAGACTTTTGAGGCAGTGTTAGCAAAGAGGTCGACTGCATCGATAACCAAAAATCCATCGCCAGCGTTATTCCAACATGCGGTCCATGCCTTCTGTATCAATAGGTAATCGTTGTAATAGAATTTAAACCAGTCTGAATCAAGGTCGATTTCTGTACGAAGTTCAATCCATTGACCGGTTATCAGCGGTGTCGTCACAGCGTCTGCTTCTGACTCGACGATTTGATTAATCGAATCAAATCTGATTACGAGTGCCCATTTGTTATTTGATCCCGCGCCGTCCGTGTAGCTGCTGAATAACATGAAATATGATTCCCCTGCAAAGTCAGTCGGGACGAATTGCCAGGCTGTGTACACCCATTGACCTGATGTATACCCTTCATATTCATGTATCAGGTCTGAATTTAATTCGATTTTTACTGAATGCGGGGTACTTATGGATTGTTCGTTGGTGACGGTTCCATAAAATTGTGGGTCATTGTCCCACCCTTTCCATCCACCATCATCTGGTGTCCCGTCTAATAGTTGTCCGTTGGTGTATGTATCAAAGTTATCAGCCCATGTTCGGCTCGCGCTACTAGTTAATGTGGCACTTGCTCCGAGGAATAGGAACAATGCTCCTATTGCCCCAATGGTTCTACAATAGTTTTTTTTCATCTATACTACGCCTCCACATCATATTTTTTTTTTATTTTATATGAAAATATCTGTATATTACATAGCTCTGGTTTAATTTAAATGTTTTGATACAAATACAGGTCGCTTCCTTAGGGAAATACGAGATGTTTTTAAACAATATTACGTTAAAAAAAAGAAAATAGAGAAAGGGGGATGTCCCCTTGTTGTTTCTTTATATTTTGATGAAGATGAGCAGTACTGTTGCTGCTTGGTTTTTGGTGGCTGGTCCTGCAGTCACTGTTATCGTCGTTGCCCCTAATCCTAGGATCAAACTTGATGTAATCGTCTCTTCGCCACCTGCTGCAAGCGAGGCGATGGTGCCTGTGGTTTCTTTGCCAAGGATGATAAGGCCGCCAGTGAGTTTGATGCTCCAG
>MUGD01000348.1 GCA_002900555.1 Thermoplasmata archaeon M9B2D
AGGTACGCAACCCGTGGCATGTTCAAGGTGACGACACCGATAGATCCAGTTTTTGGATTAGCGCCAAATAATCCGCCGCCTCTTCTTTGTAATTCTCGATTTGATAACCGTAATCTGCAACACATCGATCTTACATCTTCTGGTTTCATGTCGCTGTTGATGAAGTTCGAGAAATAGGGAATCCCATATTTCGCGGTCATATCCCAAAGCGGCGCGAGTCCATCGTTGTTCCAATTGAAATCCTTCGTGATATTGTATGTCGGTATGGGGAAGGTGAAGGGTCTGCCTTTTGCATCCCCGTCATGCATGATTTCTGCAAATGCATGGTTGATCATGTCCATCTCTTCGGTGTATTCGCTGTAGTTATTGTCCATAAGTTGACCACCGATGATCGCTGGCTCCTCAACCATATAACTAGGAACCGTGAGATCCATCGTTATGTTGGTAAACGGGCTTTGGAACCCGACCCGGGTTGGGACGTTCATGTTGAAGAGGAATTTCTGCATCTCCTGTTTTACATTTTCGTAGGTGAGATTGTCTTTGGCGATGAAAGGGGCAAGCAAGGAATCGAAATTGGATAGCGCCTGTGCACCTGCCGCCTCGCCTTGAAGGGTGTAGAGATAGTTGACGATTTGCATCAGCGCGGTACTGAAATGTTTCGCAGGTTTGCTTTCTATTTTTCCAGCCACTCCCTTAAATCCCAGCAGAAGGAGATCCTTAAGGTCCCAACCGACACAGTTGTGGTTCCACATACCATTCACAATGAGGGTATGTGATGATGTCGTAATGTCGTAAATGTAGTCGTCAAGGATTTCTGTTGGTTCGTTGTTTAATACCTTATGCCATCCAAATCCCTCAGCTCTCCAGGCTTTCGTGGAGGTTTGCGCCGATGCATATAATTGGGATGGAAGAGAATTACACGTTGTCCTGAAACCTACACCGAAAAGTGGGTATTGCTGAATGATTTGTTTTCCTTGGTATATCCGTGTTGTACCTACACCAAACAATTGCGAGTTGTTCTAACATTGTTCTTGATGATGTTCGTATGGAAAGGGTTGTTTTTGATGTGGTAAGTGATCCGTCACCATCAAGAATTCCTGCAATAAGGCCTTCTATGAACTGGATGTTATATGTTAGGATTTCAAAAGGTAAACATTTTTCTTTACTAATCCCTTCAGCATTAAAAATAAATTTAAATAGATATTCGACTAAAGTGGAATTAGCGATTCGTGCGGTTATGTATCCCTCGTCCTTTTTTGTATACACTCTGCAGCCTAACTCATTTGCTGCTTGTGTTATCCGATGGATGATTTCCTGGTTTTCATTTGAATCTTTTTGTTTTATGCATATTCGATGAGGCTCCATCCATCCTTCTGCAAGATAGAACCCAATAAAATACCCTAGGTTTTTTGTTAAGGGTATCTTGTTTGGTAATGCATCTGCGTTATTCGATGTCGAAACGATGCCGTTAATCTTCATATCGTGGGAATAGGTTTCATATTCTTCTAACGGCATTCCTTCAATCCAGAAATCACGTAGTCCTTTGTCATACAATTCTTGTGCAATGAAGAGGTGCTCTTTGAAGAAAAGCTGTTCGTTTTTAAGTAAGTTTTTAAGATCGGCCGTGAATAGCTTATCATCGTCTTTTCTAACTTCTCTTGCTTTTTTGAATAGTTCAGTGCCCATTACCATTGGATGGTCCTCGGTGACAATTACTGATCGACCACTTTCATTTTTTAGAAATCTCATAGATTTTCGTTTCGCTTTTTTTACAACTCTTTGGATAGGAGTCCATCCATTGACATCAAGGACCTCCAGTCCAATTGGATATTTTGCATAGGCATCATCGGTTTTTGAGAGCAGTATTTCTTCGTCTTCAAGAGTTTCGTATAGTTTTTGAAATGAGGTGAGAAGAAGGGTATCTCTGTTTTTGACAATGATGGATTCTTTACCAAAATACGTATATGCTCCTAAAGTACCTAAATCGTGAATATGGTACTCTCCTTTTGTATGCGCTTCCCCGATTTCCGGTGGATAAATCTTATTAAGCCAGTAATGAGAGATGATGCTTTCCGTGGCGTAAACGTTTAAGCCTTGCAGCGAATAGGCCATGTTGCTGTTCTCGCTCACCTTCCAGTCCAGCATGCTGAGGTAGTCATCGACGACGTCAATGTCTTTAAGAAGTCCGCCGATCTCCCGCATGTCCTGGTGCTGTTTTCGGTAGAGGATGTATGCCTTTGCGGTTTTTGCATGTCCGTCCTCGATGAGGACTTTCTCGACGACATCCTGGACGTGTTCGACGGTGGGGATTTCGCCACGCTTGAGTTCCTTT
>MUGD01000112.1 GCA_002900555.1 Thermoplasmata archaeon M9B2D
CCCATCATGGGACAAAAGGTCATATGGATACCATTTTTAATTTTGTTTAATATCAGCTGGGTACAATTTGATTTCCTTCCAGCATTAAAACCCTATGATTTCCCCGGGATGAAACCATGGAAATGAAAGAAATCTTCGTATTAGGAGTTATTCTTCTCTTCATCGGTGTCGCAGTCGCACCAAGCATCAACCAGAGTGTCGTCACAGCATCCCAAGAGGATGACCTTGTGGACGTAACCACACAAGCCTGCGGTATCCACGGGTATAATGATACCACGGTGAAACTCACCAGAGAACAATACAAGAATTTAGAAGAGTATCTTGTCGAATTCAGAGCAAAGTTGAACCAGACAACATCAAGGGAAGAGGCAGTCCCTATCTTCAAGGACGCTGTGGTGGAGTTGGACACGTATGGGTTGTTGCCGGAGGGGATGAGTGTTGAACTAGCTCAGAGGTTGGTGACTGGGGGACATATCTATGAAAAATGTATCCAAATCTTTGGGAGATTATTCAATAAAAGCCAATATAATTCCAATAGTAATCTTTTTTGTTTAGTCGCAGGTGAAACAGATGCAACAGTATTTAGTCGTCATTCCTATATTTGGCTTACTGTAGGGTCTATTCTTTCAATGTGGAAGTTCTGGAATGATTATACGTTATTAGGCATGATACTATTTATAATCGTAGGTAATTTTGTTATATTAAGTATATTACTTCAAAATTTTATAGATAAAAATCCCTTCGCGTTATTTGATGTTGTTTGTATTGGAGTATATGACCCGTTCGAAAAGATAACGTATTATGCTTCAGGATGGTTAAAGAGTTTTGGCGTATTAGGCATAAAATCATGGGATGAATATATCCGTGGGAATTTTCTTGCATTACCTCTAATCTATGGTCTAATTTATTTTTTGTATCAGGCAATATGGGGGTTTACTGGATTAAAGATCCTACTTGATGAAAATACTTTAAAGCAATCCTATTTTGGGTTTGCATTGGCATTAAGTGTAGATGATACACCGTAATACAAAAACAAACCCGTCTGACCTTGTCGAAATGATGCTTACAGGTACATTCATTTTTCTTTCAGACAAAAACATATAGGGGATCTATCGCCTCTCTTTTTTTAAGATATCGACTCATGGTCAACCAGCTAAACGTTTTTAAAGAAAAACGTATTACAAAACCCTAAGGAGACGGCATGGGAGTTTCAGAAACCATGGATGAACACCAATCAAGAAACGAACGAGACCTCCTGAACCTAAAAACAACCTCAAGAAACCATATCATCTACGGGCTTCTGCTCATTCTGGGAGTTCCTGTGGGCCTGTTTTTGTTCATCTATACCTTGTCCGGCTATTTTGTTGTCTTTATCCTGATTACCCCAAGCCTGGGACTCTGGTTTTTATATGATGGAATCCAGGGCTATAAACAATACAAAAAAATAACAAAGGAATTTGGACCACTATGAAGTCACACCTCGTGATACTGATACTGTGTCTGATTCTTGTAACGGTGTGTTTTAGCGGGTGTGAACAATTCTACAAGGACTCTGAACATGTGCGGGTAAACGCCATGGTCGCAGTATCCTTTACCGTCGTTGATGAAGCATACACCCCGATAAACGTCAGCCTTGTTGGAGCCACCGTCTATATCAAAGTGCTAAAAAACGGCGCGAACCGAGTAATCTTTGAACGAATTGTACAAAACAATCTATGCCAGGCAACAGACAGTGTTGAGCTCCAGAGAGGAGAATGGATCGAGTGTCTCGTGGACTTTCCCAGCGGTTTTAGAGATTGTTATCCGCTTACCAATGGCAGTGCCCTACTCACCTGGGAGACCGCTACTACGCAGATGAACCTTGCGGGAGTCTACAACTGGTATCCCCATATATCCATGACGCTGATGCAACGTTTATCCCAATAAGAAAAACAAACCGTAGTATCGTCTCCACTCTGCTTTTTGGTATCTGCTACGTCGGATATCCTTCCTCCGTGTTGGTTCGGTTTTTCTCTCACATAACGTATCGTTTTAAATGAAATAACATCAGAACAATTTCGAACCTGTTTTAAAGTAGAAGGGAATAAGAGAACGAGTAACAATTCGGTATTGGTATAATACTATTGTTTCGTTCAACCACTTTTTCAATACTATGGGAAGGGACGAGGATATATTTTTTTCTCACTACACTGGTGTTAGAACAATACTGTCTTGATTATTTCCCGGCTGGGGGTCGGTAGAGGGTGTGACAGCAATAATTTTTGCATTATTAATATTGGAAATACCGAAATAATCCTTGAATATTTCAATGATGGTCTCCTCAAAGTCCAGCCATGTTGTTATTGTTCGTACCCATCCTGCGGTATACGGTGGTGCAATGTGACCTGGCTGAGGCCAGATGATTCTATATTTTAACCAATCAACATCGGGCCCCCCGTACATCCCCCCTATTCCTACCCCAAGGGCGTTTAATTCATCTTGGTCGCTGGTCATCTGCAGGGTGTCTATTAAATATGACACTGCCTCCTCAGCGCTTTGCAGTCCAGGATTCCACCAGTTCTCACCCCAATAGTCACTCTCGAAACTATCATTTAATAATTCTTCTGTATTGGTTTTTATAATCACATCATCGATCCACACATTTTCTCCAAGTCCACATTGACTTCTGAATTGTATTTTAAAGGTTGATTTAAAATATTGTGTGTTCGTGGTTGAATATGTATAGTGATGCCATGTATCTTCTGTATTGTCCGCGAGATTTGCGATTAGGACATAGTAGTTACCATTATAGAGATATAAAAATAAATCACCGTACTCTGCATCGTCTAATCTATACCAGAAGTCCAAGGTGATACGTGTTGCCCCACTTGAATCTAAGTCGTTACTTGTAAACCGACCATTTCTCCGGTAGGTTGATTTGGCTGAATAGTTGGCGGTATACGAGTAATCCTCACCTTTGGACCACCCGTCATATCCTTGATATATCCCAAGGTAGTTCGTGTACCAGTAGCTGTTTGCGACACCATCAGTGACTAAATTGATTATCTGTCTTTTTGTACTATCAAAATTTCCGAGGTTACGTAATGCATCGGCAGCATAGCGAATACCACAGCTGATTGGTGTGCTTCCGCCAATTTGATTGATATTTCTAATGAGGTTTCCGATATATGCGTAGTTGTCTTTTCTTACCGTCATTGGTCCTAACTCGCGTCGTGCAATATCATTTCCAAACTGAATGACGGTTAGCTCGACATTCCCATCATGAGGAAAGATACTTGAATTCTCAATAGAATTTGCTAGACCTTCTTTCATAACAATCCAATCAGTAGATGAAATACTTCCAGAGCCATCAAGGATCATGGCCAGCTGTGTCGGTTCTGATGAGAGTACCACAATTGTTGTAATGGTAAGACATTCGGATTCACCAACCTCTAGATAAGGGATTGTCCATATTCCTGTGTCTGCACTATAATTTCCGCGGGACGTTATGTTACTGAAATAGGAAAAATTCCTTGATAAATTAATTTGGATTTCAATGTTTGCTGCAGGGGTTCCTCCTTCAGGATTTGTCACGCAGATTGTGAAATTCACCAATGACCCGATCGCTGGGAAGAGATTATCGGCAGTCATGGTGACTTTCAAATCAGTTTTTGGATAGATGTCGAGGGTTCCCGTGAACACAAGGGTGTTGCTTTTTGTATCTACGGTGAGAAGAGCGGCTTTAAGATAACTTCGGATGTTATAGATGTTAAACAAAAGCGGGTAGACGACACTTTCTCCGATGTTCCATTTTCCATCTGTTATTGACTTTGCATCTAAATAGTCTTCTACGCAAAACGTCTCATTTTTTATGTCCATAGCAACAGTGATTATGGTATCTAAGTCTAAGGGGTCACCTCGTTGATGTTCTAATACCAGATTGTTTTCTTCAACCCTGCCAACAATCGTTACATTTGGTGGATCACTAGGTGATGGAATCGAAGAAACATTGTAATACAGCACACTAAATGACGATGATATCATTAATAACATCAAAATTTCCCCTATTATTTCAGATACTGCCTCGCTCTGTTTCCCCTGATTCATAACATGCTTAAATCTATACGCAACGCTTTTTTTCAACATGGCCTCTCCTACGCTCACTATTTACAAACTATCGACATGTTTCTATTTAACAATACGAACATATTAACATATGCAGACGAAATACCAATATTGGGGTTTTAGCACGCTCAAGCTAAGACCAAACACTATGCAATAACATAATATATGATACGTACCCTTTTGATTGTCGGGAATCGTTGTCTTGAGCTTCGGAGCTGGTCTTTGTTCATGGGAGGTATTTTTTGTTGCCTAAGACTCCATCTGGTTTACCCAAAGCATTATATTCCCTCCCATGGTGCAAGAACAATGCATGAAACAATTGTGATGCAATCCAACGGAAAAGACACCACTCTTTTTTTTCGTCCCTTGAATCTTCTCCTTAGGTGGATATATTACAGGCTTTGTGGGACGATGTACACGCCGTCGTTATTATTCACTTTTTTTGGATCTGTCGCACTGGCCTGAACGATATTGGCACTGATCTTTACCCTGTTTAGGGCATTTGTCATGATGTTTTTGAACACATTGGGAAATTGATCCCAGTCTGTCGCGTTGCACACGAACCCCTGGAGTGGCAGTTCCGTGTGGAACGGGGGTGCAAAGTACCCTGGTTGGGGCCATACCACTTCATCCTTGAACCAGTCATATGCCGTTTCATCGGTGATATGGACGGCAAGCACATCGATTTCATCATCCATAGGATTCATCCCGAACTGATCGATCAGGTAATCCCGTGCTACGATTGCCGCTGTATCAGGGTCCATCCCCTGAGGTGAATCTGCATCGTAATCACCATCGATATTGCAGATGAGAGATGCTTTTCCATCGGTTATCAGCAAGACCATATGCCTGTTTGCTGTTGTAAAAATACTTGAGGCGGTCACGGTATCGCATCCGAGGAGAAAACCACAGGAGGTTGATGCAAACCCTGGCATCGTAGTGATTGTATTAAGAGTTGATAACACCGAATCGATTGTCTCATTTGTTACAACAGTAGGGTTCAGTACCACCTTACAGGTAAGTTGGCCAGCATTACCTCCAAAGAGAATCACGGTTAGCTCTACATACCCGTCCTGTGGGAAAATAGACTCATTGCCAATCGCGGTGACAAACCCGTTTCGAATTTTATCCAGGTCCTGCTTTCGAATGGATCCTGAACCATCAAGAAGAATTAAGATCTGCGTCATCTTA
Source organism: Thermoplasmata archaeon M9B2D (assembly GCA_002900555.1). Next base: position 5,296 of record MUGD01000112.1, read on the forward strand.
TCAGGGTTCACTTGTCCGACGATTACAGTCATGGTTAACACCGCGGACTCACCTGGCTGGATTGTATCGATATTTTCCCAGAGGCCGGTGCTGTTGTCGTAGGCTCCACTTGTTGCTGTATAACCTATGAACGTGAAGCCCACGGGCAATGGGAAATGTATCTTTATGTCGGATACGTTGATATTGCCGTTGTTGTGTACAGTAATGGTGAAGGTGACTGGAGTGCCTATGACTGGTGATTGCGGGTCGACGGTGACCTCAACGCTTAGGTCAGAGAGCGGCTCGATGACCGCTGAGCAAAACATAATGGAGGATGCAGGCTCGTTGTTAAGGATCATGACTTCTATCTGTTGGGATTCAAGATACTCAGGGTGCATGTACAGTGGATAGATGACTTGTTCTCCAAAGCTCCATAATCCATCCTTTTTTGTATTGGTATCGACATAGTCATATGCCTGTATCTGCAGCTGTGTGCTTCCGAAGGCAATCCCAACAGATGCATTCAGATCGATTGGTTCTCCACCAGTGTGTTCCAGGATAAGGTTGTTGTCCACAAGCCTGCCGGTGATGGTGGCGACCGGTGTTGGTGAGCCCTGCGGTGCAGAAAACAACATGTAGGTGATGGCGACAAACGTAATCACGAGTAACCCTAGGAGAAGCAGTGTTGCAGTCAGTTCAGCAAGTCCGTGATTCTGGGTTCTCAGATGATTTGTTCTTTTTACAGGCATATACGACACCTCAATGCTATGGCGGGACGACCAACTATTGCCACGTTTCTATTTAACAATACGAACATATTAACATATGCAGACAAAATTCCACTATGGGATTTTACCACACACAAGCTAGGACCAAACACTATGCAATAACATAACATATGATACATACCCTTTTGATAGTCGTGGGTCCTTGTCTTGGGTTTCGGAGCTGGTCTTTGTTGATGGGTGAGGTTCATCGCTCAAACCTTCCAATTTCTTGCTGGTAGGCACAGAAGATATCTCACTGACT
>MUGD01000113.1 GCA_002900555.1 Thermoplasmata archaeon M9B2D
ATGGCAATGATCAGACCAACGAAGGCATAAAACATATCTCAAAACCGTTTTTTGGCGCTCAATTCCACCCAGAGGCATCCCCTGGTCCTGATGACACTGAGTTTTTATTTGATCTGTTTGTGAGAGCGATGAAATGATTGCACAGAAGAAACCAAAATGGAAGAAGATATTGCTGCTTGGGTCTGGTGCGATACGGATCGGTCAGGCAGGGGAGTTTGATTATTCCGGTAGTCAGGCTATTAAAGCGATAAAAGAAGAAGGAATAAAAACCATATTGATAAACCCAAACATCGCGACGATTCAAACCTCTGACTACCTTGCAGACAAAGTATATTTTTTACCGGTTACCGCATGGTTTGTTGAAAAAGTAATAGCAAAGGAACGCCCCGACGGCATCCTGCTTGGATTTGGTGGGCAAACTGCATTAAACGTCGGACTGACGCTTGCTGCGAATGGCGTTCTGAAAAAATATAAAGTCGAGGTTCTTGGGACGCCGATTGCCGCCATTGACAACACCGAGGATCGTGAACGATTTGTGAAGAAAATACAAGAGATCGACCGTAAGGTCCCCATCAGTAAGGCGGTACGATCCGTAGACGATGCCCTGGATGTCGCTGAAAAGATAGGATATCCAGTCATGTGTCGGATAGCATATGCCCTTGGTGGCCTTGGATCTGGTGTGGCGGCGAATAAAAAAGAACTCCTTGAGCTTGTCAAAAAAGCGTTCTCCTATACTCCTCAGATCCTCATCGAAGAGTACCTTGCTGGTTGGAAGGAGCTGGAGTACGAAGTGGTGCGGGACCGATATGACAATTGCATCGTGGTCTGTTCCATGGAGAATATCGACCCTATGGGGATTCATACTGGGGAAAGCATCGTGACTGCCCCTGTGCAGACGCTTTCTGCTTCTGAAAACTTCATGTTACGTTCCCTTTCGATGCAGGTGATCCGCCACCTTGGGATTGTTGGAGAATGTAACATCCAGTTCGCCTTAGACCCTGATTCGGAAGACTATCGTATCATTGAGGTGAACGCACGACTCAGTCGTAGCTCTGCACTAGCGTCCAAAGCAACTGGGTATCCGCTTGCGTTTATCGCAGCAAAACTCAGTCTTGGTTATGGCCTACCAGAGATACAGAATATTATCACGGGTGAGACCTCCGCGTGTTTTGAACCAGCCTTGGATTACGTGGTCGTAAAATTTCCCCGGTGGGACTTACAGAAGTTCAGACAAGTCAGTGTACGCCTTGGGTCGGAGATGAAATCTGTCGGTGAAGTCATGGCCATCGGCAGGAGCTTTGAGGAGGCGTTACAAAAAGCGATTCGGATGCTTGACGTCAGGATGGTTGGGCTGGTAGGCAACACCATTGAATTTTCTGATCTGGAAACCGAATTAACACAACCATCGGATAAACGGATTTTCGCTATAGTCGAAGCCCTTAAACAAGGATATTCGCTTGAAAAGGTTGCTGACTCTTCGAAGGTTTCTCTTTGGTTCCTCTCAAAGATGCAGAACATTGTTTCGGTTGAACAACAGCTCAAACGATACAGTCTTTCTGAGTTACCAGTATCATTGCTTAGAGAGGCCAAACAGAAAGGTTTTTCTGACCAACAGATCGCCCTGTGTACCAATAGCAGTGAGCCTGAAGTGCGGAAGCATCGCAAGAAGCTTCATATCACCCCCTCTGTAAAACAAATTGATACCCTGGCTGCGGAGTACCCTGCGAAAACCAACTACCTGTACCTTACCTATAACGCCAGTGCCGATGACCTGGATTTCAAAGAAAAACATCAAGTCGTAGTGCTTGGGGGAGGAGCGTACCGGATTGGTTCATCGGTTGAGTTTGACTGGTGTTGCGTCAATGCAGTCTCAACCTTACGGAACTTACGGTATCAAACCATCATGATTAATTGTAACCCTGAGACAGTGAGTACTGATTACGACATCTGTGATAAACTCTATTTTGATGAACTAACCCTGGAACGGGTGTTGGATATCTGTGAGAAAGAAACCCCGCTTGGAGTTATTATCTCGATGGGTGGTCAGATCCCTAATACCCTTGCCATCCCATTAGACGAAGCAGGCGTCCAGATTCTTGGGACCACACCAAAGGATATCGACATCGCAGAGGACCGTCATAAGTTTTCAGCGTTACTGGATATGATAGGCGTAGATCAACCCTTTTGGAAAGAACTCACAAGCTTGGAATCCGCAGAAGAATTCGCAAGCAAGGTCGGATACCCTGTGTTGGTCCGACCAAGTTATGTGCTTAGTGGTGCTGCGATGAGCATTGCGCTAAGTAACAAAGAGCTTCGTCTGTACCTGAAAAAAGCATCTGAGATAAGTAAAAAACACCCTGTGGTGATTAGTAAGTTTATCACCGGGGCAAAAGAAATCGAAATCGATGCGGTCGCCAATCATGGAAAACTCTACTGTTATGCGATCTCTGAGCATATCGAAAATGCGGGGGTTCATTCTGGTGATGCAACCATTGTGCTTCCACCACAACGAACCTATCTTGAAACCATGCGCCGGGTAAAAACCATCACAAAAAGCATCGCAGCCCACCTACGAATCACTGGTCCGTTCAACATCCAATTCATCGCAAAAGACAATGACGTCAAGGTCATTGAATGCAACTTGCGTGCATCCAGGAGCTTCCCCTTTGTATCAAAGGTTTTTAAAATCAATTTTGTTGACCTGGCCACGAAGATTATTATGGGGAAACAGGTGCCACGGATTGATCGGTCCTCCTTTGATTTGGATTATGTCGGGGTGAAGGCATCCCAATTTTCGTTTACACGGTTGAAGGGATCAGACCCGATTCTTGGTGTAGAAATGGTTTCCACTGGGGAGGTGGCCTGCCTTGGTGATGATTTCAATGAGGCGTTTTTAAAAAGCCTATTGTCTGTTGACTTCATCCTGCCAAAGAAGACCGTTCTTCTGTCGACAGGACCTGTGGATAGCAAAGCAGATTTCCTTGAAAGCACAAGGATTCTGCAGGCCATGGGATATCATTTTTATGCGACAAAGGGAACCGCTGATTTCATGAAGGAGCATGGTATCGATGCGGAAGTCCTCTACTGGCCGTTGGAGGGGAAAGAACCGAATACGCTGACCTATATTGCGAATGGAAAAATCGATTTAGTCATCAACATCCCAAAAAATATTGAAAAAGACGAACTTGACAATGATTATCTCATACGCCGTAAGACGGTTGATTTCAACGTCCCTCTGATTACAAACCTGCAGCTTGCGAAACGCTTTGTCGAGGCGCTCCAACGGACGTCTCTTGATGATTTAAAAATAAAAAGTTGGAATGAATATCAGTGATTCCTTAGGGCTCCTTTGGGAGAAGATTTGGGATGCCATCGATGATAGGATATGAGCATTTGCACTGTGGGCAGGAGAACGTGCCTGCGATGATCTCTCCTTTTTCCTCTTTTTCAACCGCCAAGTGTAGGTCACCCTTGCAGGTCGGGCAGCAGAGGATTTTTACGATTTCTTTTTTCATATATCCCTCCGTATTTAATATTCGCCTAAAAAGATTGCCCGTTTTTTCCCCACATCTGCATCGTATACAAACGTCCAGTCTTCGTCGGTCTGCCTTTTTGCGTCCTGCAGTAACTGCATGTAGTTTTTCACCTGGGAGTCCATCAGGTCCGCCTGATGAAGGATGCAGGCTTCCACTAGCTTTGGAAGCTTTGGAGACCCCCATTCGTATTTCCCATGATGGCTTAAGATCAGATGAATCAGTTGGTGTTCCAGCTCCTTTGGAAATTCGTTTCCATCGTTCTGAAGCTGCTTGATTTTCTCTCTGATCCATTGCTCTCCGATCACGATGTGACCGATGAAGTTTCCCTCATCGCTGATATCGATTGCGGCTGTATAGATGTATTCCTTTAACTTGCCGATATCATGTAAAAGTGCCCCACAGAGGAGAAGGTCCTTGTTGATCCGTTGATACATCTCAGAGATGTTTAGGCATAGTCGCATCACCCCGACGGTATGCTCCAGATTTCCTCCGACATAGTTATGATGATGAGTTATGGCTGAGGGTGAATGGAGATACATGCTGACGAATACAGGGTCGTCGAAGAAGGATGCAAGCAGGTTCTTCAATGGCTCGCTTTGGATGGTGGTTAGTTCCTTTTTGATCATCGAATACAGCTCGTTGATCCGCTCCTCGGATAATGATGGGAGAAAGTCTGTGACATCATATTCATTAGGGGCGCATTTCCGCACACCGCCGGTGTTCTCATTAATCGAGATTTGTAGCCGATCCTCATAGGTTTCGACCATCCCGGTGCGTACTTGGACCACATCTCCTGTATTAAAGCTCTCATAGAGTCGTTTCACCCGGTCTTTGTTGTCCCCACCCCAGTACTTGATGCTAATCTCCCCGGTTTTGTCTGTGGCGATAAACTCAAAAAACATGCCACGTTTGTAGGGTCGTTGCGCTTTTTTTAGTTTCACGGCAAAAAAGTCATTAACCGCGTCGCCTTCCCGTAGGTTCTCTATATATTGTTCTTTCTTCCGCTTCCCAGTGTCAGTTTTTATGATGGTTTGTTCCTCTTTTTTCTTTTCGTATTGGTAGATATCCGCCATAATGGTAACCTCCCATGACTTGGTAATTGATATCGTTTAGAGTTTATAGGTTTTTCCCTCCTTCACCCTGGTTATCTTACTGTTGAGGTTCTTGAATAACTCTGGGTGTTCCGTATGGATTGGGTAGAGGGTCTTTGGATGGATGCTGGTGATGAGTTCTTTGAGGTCGTCCCCGTTGATGTGTCCGGAGCAGTGTGATTGGAAGAACTCGATGTCGAAATGTGTCAGCCAGTTTCTCATTCGCTCGTATGAGATCTCCATCTCTTCATTGAATGGTTCAGAGAGCGAGTGGATGTATACCCCTTTTTTTGGTTTGAGGTCGATGAGATCCGAGAAGTACCAGAAGTTTAGCACGACCATGTACTTTAAGGGGTTTTTTGTGATATCTGCTGCGGTGAGGATGTTTTTATAGCCTAGCCGTTTTTTGATGTAGGCGTCGACGTAATCCTCGTTTTGGTAGGTTCCGGTGAGCCGTTTGGGTTTTAATAACGCGATAGAGGGGTCGGTGACGGGTGGCACTTTGAGTTTTTTATCCTTATGGTATTGCTCAAGGAAGCAGGCGTGTTTGAAGTTTATGACTAGGGTTTTTCCAAGGTTTTTTGCTATCGTGTAGAAGGTCGTGAACCGGTCAACGTCTTTGAAATTGAAATCCACAAGGGAGAGGGTTTTGCATCGGTGTATTTTCTGTTTTGAATCCTGGTATATTTTCTGTTCTGATTCGTAAGTCCTTTTTTTATCAATCCTGGTCCCTTCGGTGATCATCGCGACTGGTTTAGATTGTATCGCCGCTGATACAAAATCGTCGGTCATGTCCGCATGGAGCCCATGCATCCGCAGGTCGCCGGTGTATACGAAGGCTCCTTCAGAGGTGTAGATGATAAAACCGTAGGCTCCTGGTACCGAATGATCGACATGCAGTGGTTGGATTTCAAGGGAATCGATCCTGACTGTTTTTCCCGTGGTAAAGGTATGGAATTTTCGTATCACCGGTGGTATCTTATATTGAGAACGACGCAACGGTCTGAGACGGAAATCGACTACCTCGTTTTCAAGGTCCCGGGTGCTTTGTTCCGCGACCGCGTCAAGGATTCGTTTGCAGGTCTCCCCACAGTAGATGGGGATGTCTTTATGAAGAAACGAGATGTAGTTTGCATGGTCCGCATGCGCATGCGATAACAAGACCCCGGAGACCACTGGTTCCTCTGGTTTTCTTCCAAGATGTGTGAGAAGATCCGTCCGATAGATCCCTGGGATGTCCGGCAGTAACCCCATCTCCAGGAAGTCGCCGATGCCGTTTGCTGTCCGAGGGTTGAGGAACTCCTCGAAGTATCTGCCTCTGCGGGAGAAACTCATGCCGAAATCAAGGAAGACCTTCGTGCCTTGGTCCTCAAGAAGGATTTTGTTTCCCCCGATTTCGTTGACACCACCGTAGAAGGTAAAAATAACCATGCAACGCTCCCTGTTTTTTCTTCTCATACATGGGATGTGCTGTACATAAACGTTCGTACAATAGGACGAAAAGAAGAAAAAAGGGAGTCTTTTTATTCGATGCTTACTTTGAACCCACCGCTGTCCTTTTTCTTTTCCTTTTTCTCAAGAACAATGTCAAGAATCCCGTTCTTATAGGTGGCCTTTGTCGATTTTGTTTTCACGTTGCAGGGAAGGTCGACTTGATTTCTAAGGCATCTTGCGTTGCGACAAGCTCAATGTCATCTTTCTCAACGCCTGGTATCTCGACGGTGATGGCAACATCGTTTTCTCCTTCGATGATGTCGGTGAGCGGCTCGAGCTCCTCAGAGATGGTGGGGATGCCTTCTGGGGACCGTATCGACCGGTTTCCAAAGTCCTCTATTTGGGGTTTGCCGTTAGGGCCGATGTCGATCTTAAAGCCATGGACAATAGGTTTGCCTGGTTGTGCGTTTGTGAACATTTTCATGGTTTCTTCTAACATTTTCTTAAGGTCATCCATTATTTCATCGCTGAAGATATCTTTTATTCTGTGGTCGTTAAAGAAATCGCGAAAGATATCATCGTCTCCACGGAATGGGTTTATCGGGTGTTTCTTTCTGTCTTTATCTTCCTCATCAAACGGTTTCATGTGGTATTACCCCCTTTTTTTGGTTCTTTTCGATATACTACTTAGTAGAACTCCTATATAAAACTTTCGTCTTATTCTTCGAGCTCCCGTCCGAGTTCCTCCAGGAGAAGTCTTGCTCGCCTGCTAAGTTTCTTTGGCGTGCTGACCTCAACAAGGACGTAGAGGTCTCCGTAGCCTGACCCCTGCATCTTTGGCATCCCACTGCCTTTCAGCCTCAGAAGGGTGCCGTTTTCGGTCCCTTCAGGGATCCGCAGCTTTTCCTTGCCCTGGAGTGTCTCTACAGAAAGAATTGTTCCTAAGGCTGCCTGGGGGAAGGAGATGGAAAGCTTCCGGTACAGGTCTGCTCCTCGTCGTTCGAAGAGTGGGTGTTGTTTCATATGGACGACCACGTACAGATCACCGCTCTGGGTCGCCCCGCTTGGGTGCTCCCCTTGACCGGCAAGCCGTAGATGTGCCCCATCGTCGATGCCTTTGGGGATGCGTACCTCGATTTTCCT
>MUGD01000349.1 GCA_002900555.1 Thermoplasmata archaeon M9B2D
AGATCGAGGTCCTCGGCGATATCCCTAATGAAGTTAATGTATTGCATCGCTCTTCCGAGGTATTTGGCATGTTCAAAGGATTCCTTTGGCAGTCCGATGATTTTTGCCATCATCAAACCAATGACTTCCGCGGAACCATAGATATACTCCAGCACTTCATCAATGGTCTCATAGTGTTTCTTTGTTAAATCGAGCTCCATAGAATGGAGGAACGCCTCGATCCATTCATCCTGAAATCCCTTTTTTTCTGCTAAACGGACGAACGAATCAATGACGATATCCCCTGTTTCTTTGCCTTGTTTTGCCTGATAATAGTTCTCTTTGAATTTATAAAATCCTTCACGGTCCTGCGGGATGACATCAACGTAATTATCTGTTTTTCTGACAAAACCGTACAGAATGAATACTTCCCTGCGTATATGCATTGGGAAAAACAGGCTACTGTAGAAGTAGGTACGACTTCCTTTGCGAAAAATTGAGAAGAACGTTTTATCGATGATCATATGTGTTCCTTATCTCCGAAGCAACGATTTGAGAGGAGATGATAACCATAGGCACGCCAATCCCTGGGTGTGTGTAGTGCCCGGTGTAATAGAGACCGTTTACCTTTTTACTTTTATGAGAGGAGCGGAAAATCGCGGTCTGCCCTAAGGTATGTGCCAGACCAAGAGCAGTACCTTTGTAGGCATGATACTGTGTTGTAAAATCCTGATGGGCGAATAGTCGTTTCACTATCAGTCTGCCCTTGATGTTCTCCCCGGTGAGCGTTTCAAGATGATCCATGACCTTCGTGAAATATTTCTCACGGGTTTCTTGTGTGTCCGGTAGACCTGCCGCGACCGGGATAAGGATGAAAAGGTTTTCGTCCTCAGTTGGTGCTACAGTTGGGTCAGTCTTCGATGGGCAGCTAACGTAGTAGGAGGGATCCTTAGGCCATCGGGGATCATGGAAGATGGTGTTGAAATGGTCCTCCCATTGAGGAGCGAAATATAGGTTATGATGCGCGAAGGCCTTGATTTTACCCTTCACACCAAGATACATCAACAGAGCTGAGGGAGCAATAGCCTTTTTCTTCCAGTATTTTTCAGGATAGGTTTGATATTGTTTATCCAACAGATGGGTTTCCACATAGGGGTAATCAGCGTTCGCAATCACAACATCAGCATTTATCCCACCTTTTGCGGTTTTCACACCGGCGACCTGTTTGCCGCTGACTTCTATTTTTTCTACCTCTGAATTGTACTGAAAGGTCACCCCTTGCTCGATAGCGAGTCGTTCGAATCCCTTTGCAAGCGCCCCAAATCCGCCATCGGGGTACCATACACCAAGGTTGAAATCCACATGGGACATCAAGGAATACAAAGCAGGGGTATCAAAGGGTGTGCCACCTAGAAACACCATTGTGTACTCCAAAATTTTCCGCATCTTCGGATCGGTGATATACCGTTTTGCGTACTCATCCAGGCTGGTGAAGATATGTAGTTTGCTTCCCTTGGCTGAAGAAATCCCAGAGATGACGATATTCTTTGTAGATGAACTCATTCATCGCAATTTTATATTGATATTCGGCTGCAGTAAGATATTTCTTGAACTGTTCACGTCCTCCTTTCTGATAGCGTTCAAAGAGCTTAAGGTTCTGTTCAAGGTCGGGTGACACGTCAACGATTTCCTCCTTATCAAAAAACACGCGGTATGCAGGGTTCAACCGTAGGAGCTTGTAATAGTCCTGTGTTTTCTTTCCAAATTCTTCAAAGAATTTATCAAACACATCGGGCATGAGGTACCAGGAAGGTCCCATGTCAAAGACGAACCCTTTTTCCTTCCAAACAATGGCACGTCCGCCTGGTTGGTCGTTTTTTTCAAGGATGGTTACGTCATGTCCATCCTTTGCGAGTAAGGCTGCAAGGGACATTCCACCAAACCCTGCTCCAATCACAAGAATTTTCCTTTGTGTCACATGTATCACTTTTTTTTACCAACGAATTCTTCTCATCATAAATATTTATGCTTATATCAATTTATACCCGATATAGCTGTAATTATGAATTATTTTTATCGTTTTTATTGGATATCCATCGTTTTTTGAAATAGAGGTAAACGAGCAGATAGAAGGAAAGCATCGAGAAGTTATAGAAGAAATCCTCAAGAGGTA
>MUGD01000114.1 GCA_002900555.1 Thermoplasmata archaeon M9B2D
ACGTGTTGCTGACAACGGGTGGTACATCACTCTACCAGCAAACTTCAACAGGTATCGAAATAGATTGTCTGCCGCAAAAATTCTTCCCCTTGATCGCATTTTATTGGAAACTGATGGTCCCTATCTCTCACCCACCCCGCTTCGAAATGAACCTGCGAACATAAAATATGGTTGTGAGGCTTTAAGTGGGATCCTAAATCTCTCTACAGAAGAGGTTGCTGTAGCGACTACAAATAATGCAAAACGATTCTATCGTCTATGACCGATAGTACCAAAAGTATCCATGCGAATTGTCCTTTATGTACCAGCGTAAATACTTGGAAGTGCATAGTGATTCACTCAAATCCCCTGTAGCTCTCGTAGGCTTACCTGGGATTGCAAATGTGGGGCGGATTGCAATAGAAACTATAGCACATGTTCTCGAAGCTGAACATATGATGGATTTCTTCAGTACCGATTTTCCACCACGAGTGTTAGTGCAAAAAGGGATAAGTTCAGTACCCAGATCCACTGTTCATATCTATAGGGCTGCTCCTGATGAGCCACACGACCTAATTCTTCTTAGTGCAGATTATCAACCATCTACTAGTAGTGGTGTATACGAATATGCTGATTTCATAGCTGGTGAATTCAGTTCCCTCGGCGTGAAGGAGATGTATGCTCTTGCAGCTTACGAACAAAGTTACGAGGAATATTTCAGTTCATATCCTGAGCCACCTCGGATTTACGTATCTGCAAGTTCTGAACAACTACTAGAGAAATTGTCAGCTATGAATGATGTCATTATCACGGAAGAAGGAGCAATTGTTGGTGCAAATGGCGTAATTCCCTTTTGGGCTGCAACCTTGTATAACATGGATGGAGCGTGTCTTTTGGGAGAAACTCTCGGTGTAATTAAAACGGACTATCGTGCGGCAAAAGCAGTTTTAGAGAAGATAATTGACATTCTAGGAATCAAGGCTAGTTTTGATGGCATGGATATTGAGATCTCAAAGGTGATCCAACTCATAGAATGGGCAAAGCAGGAAATTACACAGAAAAAGGAACCCTCTGAAGACGATAGTAGTCCTTCTGATTTGTACATCGGATGATCTACTCGACAAGTTCAGGATGAAGAATATCTGTAATCCATGCTTGGCTGTCGAGATTAATGTAGAAGTGATGGTCGTCATGTTTCACTTTAACAGTATACGGAAAGCGCTGAGCTTTCTTTAACACATTAGGGGGCACCTTCAATACAGTTCTTTTCTCACAAACAGGGCATTTTGCATATCTCTCAAACATGTTGACCCCTCTTGACTGATTTATCTAATCTTAGTATCTTTACTTAAAATCAATGTTGTATTATTTGATTCCGGCTCTTCAAGGGCATTTGTGAATGCTCTAATTAGTTCATCTGGTGTTCGCTGAGCAAGTTCTTTGGAATCAGTTGCGACTATACGTAGATTCTCATAAACTCCTGTTTCGACAAGTACTTTGAACTCCGACTCGCCATTTTTTACATGTACAATTAAGAAGTTGTCAAAGTCCTTGAATTCGTTTTTCGGGCCGCGGAGTTTACCTACGACTTTTTCCACTCTGTTACTTTCAATAACACTCTTCAATAGGTATGCTCTGATCACTTGGTTTCCTACTTTTCGTCGAATGTCAATGAATTCGTCAATTCCAGAGTCTTCTTTGACGAATTTCCATGTATCTCCTGATATCATCTAACACCAATATTCTACAAACAAGGGCAAATATAGGGATTGTCTGGGCGTATTGAACAGCACGATAAAGCCGCGGAATAACCTTATTTGTTAGCGCGCAATCCATTTTCATTCAGAAGGAAAAGGATGTACTGGTTGTTATGATGCAGACAATAGACATGATTATACGAGAAGTACACGCAGGATTATGGTTCCTAGTAGTAGGTTATTACTTCTTTATCTTCATCTTTCTGCTTTTCTTCAGATGGAGAAATACCAGGAATCCATTTCAATTTGCCATGGCTATGTTCTTCCTTCTACTAGCTATAGGTCGCGTCTTCTACTTTGTTGGCGATTTTTATGCTGATCCTCGCAGCCTTTCCAGCACACTTACTCCCTTTCTAAGTGATTATGATTTCTGGCTCATGGCTGGTTCTTTTATTCAGTGGATGGCTTTGGCAACACTATCTGCCACAGCTGGTTTTATGATAATAGGCAAAAGATGGGCCGAGATCGGATTTGCAGTGCCTGCAGTAATAATAGGACTTATCCTTGGCTTTGTGCCGCTAGATGCGACAACTAGAGGCCTGCTATCAGGAGGAGCCGGTGCCGTCTATGCACTATTCATTCCTCTGTTATTCTGGTACTTGGCATGGCAATCTGGAGGAAAATTACGTCGATCAAATATTCTATTGGGACTAGGTTTCTTTATCCTCTTTGCAGGTCGAGTAATTCACGCAATTAGATATCCCATGGCTGATGCAATGTTTGGGGGGTCTGTTGCGATACCTGGCGTAATCGCTCCCGGTCTGATAGTTATTGGTTTGATTTTGATTGCGACTGGAAATGAATGGGGACAAACTGTGTAATTCCATTTTAGAAAAACTAGTTAGGAAATCTCCAACTGGAGTGTGTGAAAGGAGAACTGCTTTATCCGATTTCCTTCCATTCAAGTATCTTCATATCCTCTAGGGTATGGAGCGACTTTTGGACTTCTTTCATGTGTTTGCCCAGCTGATCAGCAATGTCAAGTGCCGTCAACTTGCCTTTACACATCTTTGCAACGTCATAAGTATCTTGACTCATCTGACCAAGTCTGACAAGCATGGGTGAAACGTTACCCTTAAGAACTGGTACAACAATTTTGGTTTCAGAAGCATGACCATCTTTTGTTATTTCGTCAAGTTTCTTGTAAAAAGTTTCAAATGGTTCCAAATTTCCGTCCCAATCAGCCAGCATTGACGAATATGCTTTTGTGAATTCATTATTGACATCAGCGAGTACTGCCATAGCTGCGTTACCATCATCCACTTTGTCAACAGTAGCTGCAACGATGACATTGTCTTTTAGTGAGAGGCAGATATCGAAGGCTCCGAAGTCAATCACATGTACTCGATTCCCATCGCTGAGTTCGCGGCCAAACTGAATAAGCGCGGTAAGAAAACCACTAATCAGATTTGGGTCCATGTCTGCTGACCCATATTTTCTATCTAGAACGCACAGGCCACTGTCAGCTATTAATATGTAGACAGCTTGGATCAATGCACATCTCCCACTGCTATTGTTTGAAACGAATAGCTCGCGTGGCTTTATAGAACTTTATGTGGCCTCCTGTTTTGATTGGAGAGGTTTATCTATTAGCCATGATTTCCAAAAAACGGTGAGTTGATTGGATACTGCAAAGGACGCAAGGATTCTTGTCATGGAAGATGCATTACGCCGACTAAATGACATCATTGGAAATAGGAAACTGAAGTTCCATGTTGAGTATTCAAAACTCGGTGATATTCTTCAACAGGTCGGGAGTCTAGTCTACGAGGTGAAGTATTCCTATAGCTCTGCTGAAAGTGTAGCAGGGCTTGATTCGACCAAAAAGATAGTTGAGGGTATTGGTACCTTCCAGAAGCTAATTGAACAATCTATCAAGTCCACAGGTCATAAACCCACAACGCCAAAAGAAACTCAGATTCAAGCTGAACTATTCTATTGCTTCAGGGTCATCGAGAAGTTTCGACAGAAACTCCTGCATCATGATGATGATCCCGCACATGCTGTAGACATTCTTGCTGTTGAGATTAGTCAGACACGACTTGTTCAAGATTCTAAGAATCTGACAGAATGTCGGTGTACTGACGGGACTAGAATTTGGAGAATTATTACTAATATCTCTGGACTCAAGATTGGCACAAAGCTTGCTTGCGCAGTCCTTCCTCCTGTCGAGATGATGGGTATCATAAGTGAAGCTATGTTCCTCGGAGGAACCCCTCTACCGGATGAAACAGAACTTGGCCCGCTCGGAAATCCCAACTCATCAATACTCGATCAAGCTCGAGCTCAGGTGTTACTAATAACAAAGAGGATGACCTAGATGCATCTTAAAGAAATTCAAAACAAACTTGAAAAATTCGAGAAAGCGCGAGGTTGGGATAAGTTCCCTGCATCACTTGTGTTTGCACACCTAGTTGAGGAGTTAGGAGAAATTTCTAGGTATATTACAGTGGAAGAAGGCTACAAAGTGATTGGACTCGGTCATGAAGCTCCTGATAAGACTGAGCTTCATAGAGAATTTGCTCAAGTCTTCAATCTATTTACGCAACTGGCTAACCATTACCAGATTGACTTAGAAGCGAGCATCCTTTCTGAACTGCAAATTATGGAGGAGCGCTTTTCAACAAAGGAATGGTCTGAATATATGAAGGACCGATGACTGAATCAACTCAATTTTCTGCTGGCTTCAAGAGCTTTCTTAGCCATATCTTCAAGATCCTTTGTTGCAGCTAAAAGTCCAAGTGCTTTGTTGCGAACCTGAGTAATGTTCTTCTCTTTCGCCCACTGAGCCAATCCTGTTACAAGTGGACCAAGCGCTGTTCGTGCGGATTCAACCGTACCGACTGCTTTCCCTAGAAGCTCGACACTGTGTTTCTTGTCTTTTCCTGCCTCAGCTACACGTAGCCAAACGAGTGCGTGAATCATGTACAATGCATCTAGCATTAGAGTTGGCGATTTTGGATTGTCCTGTACCTTTTTCAGAAGCCTTTCCTGTCTATCCTCGAATACATCTTTGAAATAGCTGAAAGCCTTGCTATCATTTCCTTTATCAAGTTCAATGATTCCTTTCTGAAGCTTCTCGTCACTCTCAGACAATATTGAAACACTCCAAGTCAAACTATCAGTATGAATTGATGACTATGAACTCATCTATTATGAGTTTCGACTATCTGTTTAAGGGTGTGTAACACCTTAAAGCCTTCTCACAAAACTATTATGGTCGATTTTTCGGATTAGCTTCACTGAATGGAGCTATGGAGGCAATCGAATGGTTAAGACCACGTTCACTTTTGAGGAATTGAAAAGGACGAATCATAAAGAGATACAAGAAATGCAGGAAAGGAAATTTCGAGCATTCATTCGGTATCAAGTTTGGCCTAATCATCCTTACTATCGCCGTCTTTTCAAGGAAAACAACATTGATCCCTTCAACATAACCTGTTTTGAGGATTGGGCGAAGTACAACATACCTCTTGTCAGAAAATCTGACTACAAGGATAATCTGACACAATTTGTACTAAATCCATCCCAAGTCGATGGCTCAGATCGAGATCCTGCAGAGATTATTAAAAATATGATGAGTTACTCAAACGAGTCTGGAAACACAGAACAATACAAGTTCCTTAGAAATAATGGGGCTCGCGTCAAACTTCATCTTGGAGCTGAGTCTGCTATGGCGCGCCTCAAGAACCGTCTTACATACAATTATGCTCCTCTACAGTTCTGGCTTAGTTCAGGTAGGGCCTCTGGATTACCTTCTCCAGTTTTCTTGACTCGCTATGATAATGAATTGCTTGAAACAAATAGTGCAAAATGTGGTCAGCTGGCAATTGACAAATTTGCCAGGGAGGGCTGGGAAGCTTCATCCATGAACCTGTTTCCATATGCCCCTCATCTTGGTTGGCATGCCGTTAATGCTGGTCTGAAGCAAATAAGCAAGTTCTATATTGCAACAAGCGCGGGGGGTGCGATTCCGAGTGAGAAACTTGTGGAACTCGCCTCTGTGTTTAAGGCAAATGCGATTACAGGAATGCCTAGTTATCTTAGAAACCGATTCTTCAAAGCCATGGCTGAAGCTGATTATAAAGCGCCTGAGAAAGTAGTCGTTCTTCTTGCAGGTGAGAAGATATACCCTCGAGTTGCTGAAGATATTATTCAAACACTTACAGAGAAAGGTGCAAAAGACGTACATCTCATTGGTGGTTATGCGTCCTCAGAGAGCAAGGTTTCATTTGCTGTGCAATGTGATTATCATGGTCCGTACCATAACCTTTCCCCACTCATAATGTCCTGGGAGTTTGTGAGGCTCAATGATGATGGCACATATGAATTCGTAGATGAAGATGAACCTGGGCATACTCTCCTATTCCATCTGGACAGCACAGGAACAGTCTTTGAAGGCTTCCTTCTCGGAGATGTTGCA
>MUGD01000115.1 GCA_002900555.1 Thermoplasmata archaeon M9B2D
GGACGACGAGGAGGAGGAAACATCTGGGTAGTAAGTTTATTTTTCTGCTCTATCCAACTACAGGGGCAACCAAGTACCAACATCTTTCTCAATGGCGCGTTGATATAATAGTGGAGCTACAGCCATGTCATCCATTGCTAAGCCAAGGTTGCATGCAATTGTGCGTTCTTGATTGGTTTCCCGACCTGGTTTATGACCAGCAACCAACTCCCCCAAGTCTGCATAGATTGGAGGAATGTTGCGAAAATATCCTAACTCCTGATAGTGATGGAGCTGTGGAATATCATCAGTGCAGAATTTATCGGACTCACATAACGCATCGGGATGCCAATACGAGTCGAAATCTACAAGTGATGCAAAGGCTCCCTCATCCATCCAGCCTTTTTGTATTGTCGCATGCGGCTTCTTTAGAATCGGACCTGCTGTCACAATTATATCGCACTCAGTGACTGCATCTATCGGCTTATCCACGACTGTGACATCTAAACCAAATTGAGCTTCGATATCTGAAGCGTATTCAGCTGAATGCACAGGATCAATATCATAAGCCATCACTTCTTTCAGAGGGAAATCAACAACTAGAGCTTCAATATTGCTACGACCCTGAACACCACAGCCCAGAACTCCAACGATGGATGAATCAGGACGTGCCAAACGCCTTGCAGCGATCGCTGTCGCTGCACCTGTCCGCTTAGCTGTAATCCATACACAATCCATAACAGAGATTGGAAAACCAGTTTCAGGATCATTCAGAATCAATAAACCAGAAATATAGGGCAGTCCTTTCTGTTTGTTTGTAGGAAAGCCGCTTACCCATTTTAAGCCCGCAGACTTCATTGCAGGTATATATGCTGGCATTGCGTGGATGAAGTTGTCCGAGTCAGTTGGATGAATGCCTGGTTTTGGCGGCATCTCAACGCGACCTTCTGCTTTCTCGGAAAATGCAACCTCAACTTGATTGATGACATCGACCATAGAAAGGTTGATTCCAGCAACATCTGCTTCAGATAGGTAAAGCAGAGCTTTGTGATGTTCTGACAAATAATGCACCAAATATTCATTTTGGAAATCACTCTGTTATACATTATGGGATAGAAGGAAATACTGCGCTATGCATAACGCCTTAAGATAACTTCCGCAACTTTGAGATACAGGCATAGCAACTATGCAGACCTTCTCAGACTGGTTTTATTGAAGCTTAACGACCTTTGCGTACTTCCACATGAGGACTACTCTAGTTTTGAATGACCTGAATTCGCAATAGCGAGTGATTAACAATGAGTGAAAATAAGAGAGAGCCTATTGAGGCTACAATTGCCGAGCTTACGCCCGGAATGAAAAGTGTCAACATTACCTTCAAGGTCATGAACACTAGTGAAGAAAGATCTGTAGAAGCCCGCAAAAGCGATGAGACTTATCGCGTGAAAGATGCTGTGGTTGGCGATTCAACTGCAACTGTCCAGATGCCTATTTGGAATGAGACAATCGAGACAATAAAGGACGGAGAAACCTATACTTTGACAAATGGATACACAGGTCTCTTCAAGGGAAGTCTAAGACTTCATGTTGGAAAGTTTGGCTCTATTGCTACAGCTGAAGAACCAATTACAAAAGTGAACGAACATCTTGACATGTCTGCCAAAGACTATAATGGCGGTCCAAGAAGTTCTTAAGATTTGTAACTAATTTTTCCTATATCAGAAGGGGCTATGCTCCTTCTATCTTTTCTCTTAAATACGGAAATGGACGAATAGAAACGCATGAAGACACTAAACAAAGCCTTTAGGCGACTCCCTATTTTGGATTTCGTATTGGTATCATGACCATTTTAATCGCCTATATGTTTGGGTCACAGCTAAGTGATTCAATTGGCTTCATTGCGGTGTTTCCAGCTATCCTCGCAGGTATCTTTGCATATCTTGCTGGAATTATCTTTGCTATGGATTACAAAGGTCCGTATTCTTCTAGAGTATTCTAAGACCTTTGAATAGTTAAGCAGCTTCTTTCTGAACCTGCAGGTTTAGGCTATTTCATATTCCGAGTTAAAATACATTATTCTGTGAAGGAAATATGGCTTTAGAACTCAAAGATAAATTCACAGAAGCGGCTTTGAAGTGTCAAGACTTAGCTGCTTCTGAAGATAGCACGATATTACTTCATAGAACTCCTTGGGTTCGCATTCTTCTTGAACTAAATAAGGGTGAGAGTTGTTCTCTTAGTATTGAAGTTGAAGTATCTCCACCAAAGAATCAGAGAAACGAAGAAATAGGCGCTTCAGAGAGTTTCGATCAGCTCAATCAGCACCTTCAACATCTTCAATATATTCAGAGACTCAGAGAACATGGTTTTGAATTGTGTGTTATTGGATCTGGCTGTATTTGGTGTGCCTCAAAAGTTGTTTGTGAAACACCAAAAGACAATCTATTTAGAGCGTTAATCCCTCCGTGATTGCACTGTTCACAGGAAAATCATGTTATGCAGGATTATTACATGATTTCAACAGTGAGCTACTTCAAGGTGGATGATTTGGACCTAATCGACAAACAAATGCTCATAGCACTTGATAATAATTGCCGATTATCGTACCAAGCATTAGCTGAGAATTTTGGTATAACTGCAACTGCGGTCAGAAAACGCTTTGACCGATTAGTTACGACTGGTGTTATAGAAGAGTTCTCTATCGTACTAAAGCCGGCAATGATGGGGTCTGAATACCTCATTGCATTAATCTATACAGATGGTTTAGAGGATGAGGAGGAACTTATTCAGACAATTGGATCCAATCTTAATATCATACAAGTCGGTCAGTTGGTGACTGGAGTTGGAAGATTGTATTTTGCTCATTGTGAATATATTGGCGCTGAAGGCTTGCACAATCTTGGAGTATTTCTCCGGACCCTTGAAAATGTGACTGATATCGAATTGCATACTACATTGGTGCAACGTGGCAGAATATTTGAAATCAAAAAGTTGCATCTCAGAGTTCTTAGATGTCTTCTTGAAGATGCTCGTATGCAGGTAAGTGATATTTCAGAACGCACAGGCTTGGCTGCGAGGAGAGTTAGCAGAGCAATACAGGAATTAATTGATAGTGATGCCTTCTGGTTTGCTACAAGGTGGAATTTGAGTCTCGGAGGAAATACTGAGTTCTATCTTAAAATTATGCACAATGGCCAAGTCGGTGTGAAAGAGGAAATAGACGATTGGCTTCGCAAAGAATTTTCATTGGAGTATTGGTACTCGTATTTCTCAGCTATGGAACCTATACTCTTCGCAAAATTCGTGACAGATCATTTTCGTAACGCTGAAAAAATATCTAGAATTGTAAAGAATAATCCCCATTCTGCATCCGTCGATGTTCTCCTTTCATATCCTGTGACGAAATTTCCAAGATTAGGGCGAACGAAATTGATAATGATGCTTGATGATGCTGGGGTGTAATGGAATCGGTTTTTCTTTTTCTTTTAATCCGCTGTCAAAAGACTTCCATTATACTCCTCTTGCATTTCTACGTCGGAATCAAAATAATAGCTGATTATTAATGCCCATATCTTAAAATGAAGGAATTCCAGAAATAGCGTGCCACTCTCATGGTGATGCAATTGGATGCAATCGACAAACAACTGTGGTTGGAACTAGCTCAGAATTGCCGATATTCCTATCAATACATCGCTGATAGGATAGGAATCAGTGCAAATGCAGTGAAGCAGCGCGTGGCTAAACTGCTTGAGAGTGGTTTCATAGAGAGATGGTTCCTGACGTTTCGTCCTGCTATGATTGATGCCCACTTTGCCTTTATTGAAGTAAAGACTGACGGCAGTCAAAGTGAAGAGGAGATGATTAAGACTCTCGGAAACCATCCACAGATCTATGTGGTACTGCCCTTGACGACAGGAGATTTTATTCTACACGCAGAATACACTGATTCCAACTCCATGCATGAAATGTCATCTTACATTCGAGCTACGGAAGGTGTTACGAATGTGATTGTACATCCGACAATAGCTAGCGTAGGAAAAAAGATGGAATTGGGACCATTACATTTGCGAGTCCTCCGCTGGCTGTTAGAGGATCCACGAGCAAGTATCACTGACATTGCACAGCAATCAAGACTTACTGCTCGAAGAGTGAAGAAACTAGTAGATGAGCTTGTTGAGAGTGATGCTTTTGACTTCTCCTTTGTCTGGAATCCAAATGCTGGAGATAGTGTTGCATTTATTTCTAAATTGAGATATGATAGCAAAGAGACTCAACCTGATGATATTAGTAGAATAATTCAAGAAGAGTATCCCTTGGAATACTTCTACTCTCATATCTCTGCTATCGAACCTGTAATGTTCAGTGTCTTCTTGGTAGACCATCTGTTTGATATCCAGAAGATATCCCGAGAGCTTAGGAAATTCCAGGGAATAAAATCATTGAGCACAATGATCTATTATTCTGCTATTGTCCTAGAGCCGCTTACTCGTGTGAAACTGATGGAACTCGTTTCAGCTTATACGAAACAGGATATTGCAGATTCCCAATAATAGCACAATATTTCCTTCGTATAATGAAACTAGATTATATTGGAAAACTGGAAATTACACAGAATTACTTACGAAATCGAACATGAATTCATCGAAGGCTATCGAATACTATCATCAATTTTTCACTTTTTCTCGGAGATTCATTTTTTGTTGATTTTCAAGATCAAGAAATCATGCCAATTATATTTGGATGATAGATTAATTTTTGCAAACGATAACATATCACAGATATATGATAAAATTGATGCATCCTTTTCCATGTTTTTTCCTATTTACCAATGCATTTTGTGCATAGTTTTGTTTCAACGTGAAACCATATCTTTGCCCATATGTATGAAAACAGACACTAAATCAAAAATCGTGACATATTTTATTCACCCTTTGAAAGCTCGAATGAGTAACATAAATGCAACGAAATAATATCGAAACAAGACAACAAGAATTTGAATATGTTCAATCCTGTTCATATTGCAAACAGTGAGTGAGCTAGGAGAAACACTGATGCTTATCTATCATTAAAACTACTTATTCTTCAATTGATTAGGATGAGGTTCCTAAGAAAGAATGGATCATCAAGCCTTGATAACCATGAAATCATAGTAATAGTGCAACTTCTTTGACGAGCAACGGACAGAAACTCCTCTTCCAAGAACCCGTACCAAGAAAGGTAGATGAACGGAATGGTTCGCCAGAGATACACACCCTCTTCAGCTTTTGTGGAAGAACTAGCATCACTTCCAGGAGGAGATATCATTGACAAATGTATCGAATGTGGCGTCTGCAATGCCAGTTGCGTTATAGCTTCCAGCACAGAGTACCCTCCTCGCAAGATTGTTCAGCAAATACTTGTTGGTGCTCGTGATTTAGTTCTCAGTAGTGATCAACCCTGGTTATGTTTGACATGCCAGCTCTGCGAAAGTGTGTGTCAGTATGATGTTAATCTAGCTCAGGTCTTCGGACTTGTTCGGAGAATTGCTGTTCGTGAGGGAATCATACCACCTGTATTTGTTGAAGCGGCAGAAACTATCTTTGAGGATGGCTGGCTGCTCAAAAATGCCTATACAGATTTTGTTGCAGATGAGCGGAATGAGTTGGGTCTGAGCTCACGCCTGAACTGGAACAATAGGTACACATCTCAAGTGAGTTCCAAGTACTTTAGCACCGGAGGAAAGAAGGTGTGAAAAAGATACTGCTGTTTCGAGGTTGTATCGTACCGGTTCTTCTTCCAGCCTATGAAGCTGCTACCATTCAGGTACTAGAGAGATTAGGAATCAAGGTCACGGTGTTGAACAAGGCAAATTGCTGCGGTTCACAATATGTTGAGGCTCTCAATCAGAAAGCCTTCCTTGCATTAAATGGTCGAATACTAGCATTGGCTGAAGCCAAAGGAATGGATGTGCTGGCTCTCTGCGGTGCATGCACTAGATCACTAAAAAGTACCAAGAGCATACTTGATTCGAATAATAGAGCGAAAGCAGAAATCAACACTCTGCTCAAAGACGAAGGTATTGAGTACTCAGGTTCTGCCAAAATCAAGCATCTTTTGGAGGTCATTCAAGAAGATATTGGAATGTTATCTCTGAAGAAAGCGATAACTAATCCATATCCTGGAATTA
>MUGD01000116.1 GCA_002900555.1 Thermoplasmata archaeon M9B2D
GAAGATTACCGAGGTGTTCAAGAAGGACATTGGGATTGGTGGCGTGCTTAGCATCCTGTGGTTCAAGCGATTAATGCCGAAGTATGCGACCAAGTTCATCGATATGTGCATCATGGTGACTGCTGATCATGGTCCCGCGGTGTCCGGGGCGCATAACACGATTGTTGCGGCACGAGCTGGGAAAGACCTGATTTCGTCCCTTGTCTCTGGGATGCTGACGATTGGTCCACGGTTCGGTGGAGCTATTGATGGTGCAGCCCAGATGTTCTCTGAGGCGTTGGATAGTGGAAAGACCCCGCAGCAATTTGTCGATGGCATGAAGGCAAAAGGAGTCAACATCCAGGGTATTGGTCATCGGGTCAAATCGATTCACAACCCTGATATGCGGGTGACCATCATCAAGAACTACGCAAAAAAACATTTCAAAAGAACGGCACTACTGGACTATGCTCTTGAGGTGGAAAAAATCACGACCTCAAAACGGGATAATTTGATCCTAAACGTCGACGGGTGTATCGGTATCTGCTTTGCGGATATGCTGCGTTCAGAGATGAAGAAAGAAGAGGCGGATGAATACATCAAGATGGGCGCGTTGAACGGATTGTTCGTCCTTGGCAGGAGCATCGGGCTTATTGGTCATTTCCTCGACCAGAAGCGTCTGAAACAAGGGTTGTACCGACATCCGTGGGACGACATCGCCTACATGCTTCCTGAAAAATAGATCAACTACAAGGTACGCTATCTCTTCGATTCTTCTTTTATTTTTTAAAATATTGTTATTGTATACACTCGAAAAATAAAAGATGGGAAGTATTATTCCTTGATAATACCCCTGTTTACTTTGAAAGAGATATCTCGATTGATGAGACGTTTGAGGTTCGTCCTTCCTCATTGGTGATTGATTCTGTTCCGATGCGTATCTCTTTGATCTTTGCATCTTGGACAAACCGGTTTCTGGTGATCTCTGCTGCATCGACCGCTCTGCTGATCGCTCGGCCACGTGCCTTGATGACGACTTCGGTGGATCCGCTGTTGAATTGCGTCACGACTGCCAGAACGTAGCTCATAGGTGGTTTGTTTCCAACATAGATCACGTTTTCTTCGCTTTCTTCTTTTGCTGTCATAAACTATACCTCTCTGTAAGTTTCTCGGTTAGTGTGCGGTCTTAACTGCGTGATTGTTTATATATGTTTCGTAATTCTGTCTCTTATGGTCCCGATGTTTTTACCAACATCTTGATTTTTGCAAGCACGTCTTGTGGGTTTTTCCCTAGGATGCGAATCATCGGTTCTTTTCCTACCGAGCCGGTGTCATAAATAATGTCCGGGACATACCCACAGGTCATGATAGCCTGTGTTGTCCCCCATTCCATGGTTGAGGGGGCGGTTGGTGGCTCAAGGTTCCTGTCAAACGACCCGACCGTAAAACCAATGGTTCTGCATTGATGCACTGTTTCGTGCAAGTAGCGGATGTTCAGTGCGGAACGCATGGTTTGGTCATATGATCGTGCGGCAAGAACAATCGATGCGACGTGTTTTGAGGCGCCAAAATCAAGGGTGCCGCAGAGAACAGGTCGTTGCGTATGTTTGGTGATCCTTCCGTTGATTGCACAGACCTCATCTCTTGTCGTTGCATTGGGGAGGCTGTAGGCAAAGTTCATCCCGACCTCAGGAATCATTTGGGGAGGGAGAAAACCCACGAGTGTTTCTACCGCGGTTTTCAACTGCAGCCAGACATCGAATTGTCCGTTGTTTCGTAGGAGAGGGGGAACGTGAATCGTTGACGAATGGTTCAGCACATCAGCACCCTTCCCAGGGGAGTATCCCTCATGGATCATGCTCCAGACAATGGATTTTGCTTTCTGTACTGCAATACGCGGTGGCTCCCCTGCGGCAAGCAATCCGGTGATAAGCGCGGAAAGCGTGCAACCGGACCCATGTGCTTTCTTCAAAGGGATCCGGGGGAGAGCAAAGCGATGAGTCTGTTTTCCGTCGTAGAGGAAATCAACAGCCATGTCGCCTGGCAGATGCCCGCCTTTCAGAAGGACATACGTCGGACCGAGGTTAAAGATGGTTTTACAGGCGTTTTCCACGTTTCTTTCCAGGGTGACTTCCAAGTCCGACAGTACGCATGCCTCTGGGATGTTTGCAGTCACCATCAATGCATGCGGCAGAAGGTCCTGTTTGAGCGCAGCAAGAAGGTTGTGATTGGCTAGCGTATCGCCACTGGTCGCGGCCATCACCGGGTCAACCACTGGTTTTATCTGATACTCCCGGAGCTTTTTCGAAACGACCTTGACGATTTGCTCATCATACAGCATCCCGGTCTTTACTGCATCAATAGAAAAATCATCAAACAGGCTTTCGAGCTGCTGATCGATGACATCGGCTGGTACTTTGTAGATGGATCGTACCTGTTGTGTATTTTGTGCGGTGACGCAGGTAAGCACCGTCACCCCATGGATGCCTAAGTATGTAAATGATTTAAGGTCAGCCTGGACGCCTGCGCCAGCTGAGGAATCTGAGCCTGCGATACTTAGTGCAACCTTTTTTTGCATTCAGATGTCAAATGACGTACTAATTTATATGGATTCTTCCTTGCTTTGTTTCATCATCGAGAGTAAAACCAGACGGAAATCGAATTGAAAAAAAATATGAAGAATCGATTTATGTTTCATTGACGTACGGGACGAGATTCCCATCGTCTTGCTCTTCAAAAAGTGGGACCTGCTTTGGAGCTGTCTTATGTTCTATTATCACATAATTTTTTGTGGTCATCTCTTCGAACTCTCCGGTGTTTTTCTAAGGTCAAGAAGCAGCAAGAATCAGGATGATAAACAGGTGTGGTAGTCGTGTAAGTGATCCCGATAACTCCTTCTCAATCTCTCCATTTTTTCTGTAACCCTTGTTGGGTACATATACTTTCGTATTTATGCAAAAAAACCATGTCGTGTCATGGCAAGAAAATTTTTTTTACAAAAAAAGGGAAGGATGCTGGTCTCACTAGGAGGGATGGGATGCACTCTACAACTACCAGCTTAATTCCTTCCAGGGCAAAGAATTTGCTACTGTCTTAAGAACCTTGTTTGCAGACGAATATGCAGATATGTATGCAAGTGCAGTCTCATCGCATGTTAGTTTACCAGGTTTACCCAGGAGGGGTAAATTTATATGCTGGTTTTTTTTACCACATTTTGGGAAATTTGCCTATCTTTTACCACCATGGTGTTGATGATGTCTGAACTCACAGAAGATAAACCAGGAAAGCAGATACTGCTCTTAGGAAACGAAGCGATCACGCGCGGTGCCCTTGAGGCAGGAATAGATGTTGCGACCACCTACCCAGGGACTCCATCGTCTGAGATTGCTGATACGTTCTCTGCGATTGCGCAGGAAGCGACCCGGCAGAACAAAGACCCTGGGTTCTATTTCCAGTACTCGGTCAATGAAAAAGTCGCCTTAGAGGTCGCTGCAGCCGCATCGTTCTGCGGCCTGCGGTCACTGACCTGCATGAAACACGTCGGTCTGAATGTCGCAAGTGACACGTTCATGACCTACATGTATGTCGGCTGTCGTGGCGGTCATATCATCGTGTCAGCTGACGACCCGTACTGTCATTCGTCGCAAAACGAGCAGGACAACCGATATTTCGCGTTGTTTGGCGGCGCACCGATGCTTGAGCCGACGACACCGCAGGAAGCAAAGGAGATGACGCGAATCGGCTTTGACATTTCAGAACAACTTTCATTACCGCTGCTCTTGCGGACGACCACCAGGCTGAACCATTCGCGAGGGCCAATCACGCTTCATTCGATGCAGCAACCACGAAAAAAAGGGACCTTTACCAAAGACCCGTTGCTTGTGACTGTCCCTGCGACCGCACGGGCGAAACACCCAGTCCTGCTCAAACAGCTTCAGGAAGCAGAGAAAATCTCAGACAAATCACCATTTAACGAAATCATCACCGTAGGAAAACCAAAGGACGTCGGGATCGTCACCTCCGGTGTCTCCTATACCTATGTCAAAGAGATGGCGGAGGAGCTCAACCTCAATGTAAAGATATTGAAACTCGGCATGACCCATCCGATCCCCCGGACCATGTGCGAAACATTCATCACATCATGCTCGTCCATTATCATGGTAGAAGAACTCGAACCGTTCCTTGAGAACCAGTTCAAGCAACTCGCCTTTGATATCGGCGCTGACGTACAGATCTACGGTAAATCAACTGGTCATTTCTCCCGGCTCTATGAATACACCCCTGATATCGTCGCAGAAGCCTTCTCAAAAATCTTCAACGTAAAAACCCCGTTCCCAAAACCACCCCCGTCCACACTCAATGCCCCCCGACGCCCACCATCACTCTGCCCAGGCTGTCCACATCGCGCCACGTATTATGCGGTGAAGAAGGCAGCCCCAAAAGACACGGTGTATCCGACGGACATCGGATGCTACACCCTTGGCAAAGAACCGCCGCTAGAGATGGCTGATGTGCTGCTGTGCATGGGCTCAAACGCAGGCATGGCCTGTGGTTTTTCTGTTGCGACCGATCAGAAGATCATCTCGTTCATGGGGGATTCCACGTTCTTCCATTCAGGGATCCCACCGATCGTCAACGCAGTGCATCACAACCATGATGTGGTGATCACGGTGCTTGATAACCGGACCACGGCGATGACTGGTCATCAACCGCACCCGGGAACCGCCTATGACGGCATGGGACGACAGGCGAGACTTATCAAAGTCGAGGATGTCGTGAAAGGCTGCGGTGTGGAGCATATAGAGATTGTCGATCCCAACAAGATCAAAGACACGACCGCTGCGTTCAAACGCGCGTTGGAGTTCAAAGGCCCCTCCGTGGTCGTCAGCAAATCACCCTGTATCTTACTGGAGGTGCAGCGGAAACGGAAAGCAAAAGAAGAAATCCAGCTTTACCAGATCAATCAAGAAGTCTGTAAACGATGCAAGACCTGCATCGGCAGGTTCGGCTGCCCCGCGTTCTACTTCGCGGAGGACGGCAGCGTTCACATCGATCCAGCGCAATGTAACGGTTGTGGGAACTGCGTGCAGGTCTGTCCGTTTGGTGCGATCTCAGCGGAGGGTAAATAATGAAGAAAAAAACAAGCATCGTTCTTACCGGTGTCGGCGGACAAGGAGTCATCACGGCTGCGAACCTATTAGGAAAAACCGCGGTGAAAGCAAAGGTCGGCGTGTTCGTCTCAGAGATCCATGGGATGGCGCAGCGTGGCGGTGCGGTTGTCTGCACGGTACGGTTAGGTGAGGTCTCCAGCCCGCTGCTCCCTAGTGGAACTGCGGACGTCCTGCTGAGCATGGAGCCCGTCGAAGCGCTGCGGAACATCTGCTATGTGCATAAGAAAACAAAGGTAATCACCGATAAAACCCCGGTCATCCCGTTTACGGTCGCGGTGGGCGGCGAGCAGTACCCCAAGGTCGAAGAGATCTTCAAAGAACTCTCGACCCATGCTGATTTGTATACCATTGATGCCTTGCAGATCGCAAAAGAGGCAGGTGCGTTAATCACGAAGAACACGGTGATGCTTGGAGCGCTTGCCGCAAGCGGTGTATTGCCGTTCAAATCGGACGTCTTGTTAGAGACCATCCTTGAAGCGGTCCCTGAGAAATACAGAGAGGTTAACAAGAAGGCATTCGAGGGTGGGATGAAGGCGATAAAAAAATAAGTGTTATCATTGTATATTTTTTTTATCCCATGAAATCCCAAATTGGTTTTCGCCAGCACTCTCGCAGTGCATCAACACTTAGATTAACGATGGTTTTTCCTGCATCCTTAATCATCAAATGATCTCCCTTGATTTTTCCAAGCAGGATGAAACTGACCTTTTCCTTTTGCAGTTGACTTTCAAACAAGCTTTGCTTTTCTTTTTTCACCTCGACGACCCATCGAGTGTTCGACTCGGAAAACAATTTACAATCGGACCGTAGGTCTTTGCCAACCGCTGAAATATCGATTGTTGCCCCAAGATTCCCACCAATCGCCATCTCCGCAAGACACGCACCAAGACCTCCTTCACTGAGATCATGACAC
>MUGD01000117.1 GCA_002900555.1 Thermoplasmata archaeon M9B2D
CTCATTTCCCACTTATCCCACGACTCAGAGCCCTGCCCACAAGGAGTCTTTCGTGTGGGTACAACCATTTTACGTGTAGGTAGTGGTATTGGACCTGCCATTCTGACACCAGTCTTTCGAGTAATTCGTCTAATTTGATTACAGACTCCATCTAGGTGTTCTGTGCTCGTGCTCGATAGTCGTATTCGTGCTCTTTGAGTCATGTAGAAATCACTCTCAGCTTTTTGAGGTGTCCAAGGCTACGGTAAGTGAATTGGATAAAAAGCTTGTCTTGTGAATGAAACATGCCAAGTAGAAAGACAATGTCCATAAGTGTGATAGTTATGATTGAAGAAGTGTGTCACAGTTGGATAGCCCCATAATTGTCAAACTCGGTGGATCTGTTATAACATTTAAAGGCTCATCACCACCACGTGTTAATGATGAACAGCTTAGTCGGATTGCTGAAGAGTTAACCGTGTGTAATAGCCCGCTCATATTAGTTCTAGGCGGTGGAGCTCATGGTCATCAAGCTGCACACAAACACGGATTTGGAACTCCTAATTCTTCTTCAGAGCAACTACTTGCTGGGATACCTGATATCCGTCATAATATGTCACTTTTAGCTTCACGAGTTGAAAGCGAGATGAATCACCAAGGAGTTCCTAGTGTTGTGTTCTCTCCATTTACCTTTGTTACCCTACAAGACAATCTCATAGATGATTTTCCTCTTGATATTATCAAAAAGACACTAAAAACAGGGGCAGCAGTGATAATCCATGGCGATGTTTGTTTTGATAGAACAAAATCTGTATCCATATTGAGTGGAGACACGATTGCAGTATACCTTGCAGAAAAGCTCAGTGCAAAGGCTGTTTTTATTGGAACTAATGTTGATGGAGTCCTTGAGGAGAATCCACAAATTAATCCCAGAGCAGAATATATTCCTCTCATCAATCGTGTTAATATCAACCAAGTACTAGCACATACAGGTCCTTCCTCCGACACTGATGTTACTGGAGGTATGACTAAGAAAATCAGCGAGCTTCTTGAATTATCAAATCAGAACGTGGACATAGCAATTTTCAATCTATTAATTCCAGGGCGATTAACTGATTTGTTAAACGAAAAGCCCACAATCTGCACACGTATTCAAATATCCTAGACGACCAAGGTTGAGATACTATCATCCATTGTCCTGATTATCAGATTTCCTGGCGTCACCACAGTATCTTCAAGATATTCGGATGCAGTTAAAACGCACACAACTTGAGTTGATTTACATGTTCTGCAAGCCACATTACTATGAAGATTCAACAGAGTGCTCAATTGTTGCTGATTTGGAAAGATTACATACGATGTGTTACCAGCACACACATCATAGTACCCATGATCTCGAGAAACTTCCGAATGATGTTTTTTAAGCTCATTCTCAATAATGCTTGTGGCTTCTTCTTTTAATTTTTGCAAAATTGAAGAATTAATTATCCATAACCCTTGTTCAACATCAATGAGGTTGTTTTCAGCATTGGCACGTAATGCAATCAGGACTTCATCAGCAAGCAACTCAGTAAGTGCTCGCTTTCCCTCATCAGCAGTTAAAGGAGCGGATCTCCCTTTCAGAGATTGAAGAGCTGTAGTTTCAATGAAATCGAGAAGTACCTCCCATCTAACTTGTCCGTTTGACAAATCAACAAAATCTTGAATCAACCCAAACCATAAACGAATTTGAATAGCTCGACTAGTTGCCGGCCCAATCTCGTGTATTGCTTCAATCAAGTCAATATCTTCATTGTTTTGAATAACTTGAGGTTTCTCACTTGAGTTGTTGATAGAAACCGATTGAAGCAGACTCTCTATCATGGAGTCAAGTGAGCTTGGAAAGGCAGATACAACGTTTACAGCATTATACTCATCGTTACTTTCAAGAATTTCGCGAAGTTTGGCAGCCGCAACGCTACCTCTCACTACAACAAATAATTCACTGATTCCATTTCTCAAAATTCCCATGTGATGTTGAATCTTGCCTAAAATCATATTCATAGACGATGCCCTAAGATGCTCAGGTATGATAGCCACTGCCTTGTCTTCAATAATCATATCCGGGAAATCGGTTTGTGATTCACGAATAATAGAATCATTCAATTCAATGCCTAGTTTTGTAGATACATATTCAATAATCACATTGCGAATGGCCTCTAAACCTTGTCCTGGTAATGCATATACAAACCCTCCCGGAACAAGTGACAATGACTCCCTATCAATAGTCCCTAAAGTAACAAGTTCTCTAATTACTTCTGAAACATCATCTTCCATTGCTGATGAATCAAGAGAAGATATCAAATCACGAATCTGTTGCTCGGTAGCCATACCTTCCGAGGCTAAGAATGCAATTATATGACTGCCCAATCGTCCGACTCTATCGAAAACTATTGTCTGTGCCTCAGCTTCAAGGGTATTAGGAGTTGGCTTTTCTAATGATTCGGATAATTTATTCTCAAGAACTTCACTTAGTATAGATTCAGAGTCAATTTCTTTTTGTTCCAAACTCGAATCCCTACGAGTAATTGCTGGATATCTATCAATAAATGGTTTAGTAGCAATTTCAAAAGTTTCAGTATCAGGGACTGCTACTAATGCTCGTCCACGTTTCATACTTCTCAAATAAGCTTCTTGATCTGCTGTTAGTGAAAGAAACTTACTTCCTACTTGACTATCATAAGGTAATCGGAAAACAATCTTAGTCGCTGTATTAGCCAAGATATTAGATGAGATGTTCGGTCTGGTTGATACAACAATGACGCCCTGTCCAGTTGCACGTTGTAGCAAGACCATAGACTCGCCTGTTGTCACATCAGCTGATGATTGTCTTGAATAGCTTTCAGGTACAAGATTGCTAGCTTCTTCGAGAACAACAACATGATGTAGTCCTGAAACGATACCCCTCTTCATAGCGTTATCAAAGATACGTTTGGCTGTTAGATTATATAGTAGACGTGCTGCCTCCATCCCCCCGACTCTAGCCACATGACTGAGATCTAGAATCACGCGCTTACCCAACAGATTGGAAATTCTAATTGCATCTGCACCCCCACCAAGAATTTCACCTAAAGGTTCTCGACATAGAATCTGAAGTCGATTGAGGAGGGCATCACTTGTCATCTTGCCTACTCTATCATTAGTAGCGACCTGAGTTACTATATCAATCAGTGATTGAATGGAGTTATTCTCATCCAATGATTCTGCTAACATCAGGATTGATTCTCTTAACAATTTCTCCATAGCTGGTGAGAGCTCGGAAGATTCACCTTTTTCCTTGAGAAGCTCTCTTAACATGACAAAAGTTGAGTACGCACAACTTTGATCATTTTCCAGATCGGGATCCATCAAGTTTATGACAAACGACTTATCAAGACCCGGTTTCAGAATCACTACTTCATCATCCAACTGTCCGACAAGGCCTGAATATTCAGTCCCTTTAATATCAAATATCCACCATGGTATGTTTGTCTTCTTACTAATTTGAGTAATTAGATGCTTTACAAGAGTTGTTTTTCCGGTACCTGTAGCACCCAAAACAGCGACATGTTCTCTTAGCCATTCTATCTTCAAACCAGCTCTTGAGAAGTGACGGCCTTCGAAAATGGTATCTCCTATCTCAATCTCATCACTTAGGGACTCGCGCGATGGAATCTGAAACACCGGAGCAAGATCATGACCGATAACGGGAAGTTTTCTGATTGGAGTATTGACAAAAGACACGAGTTTGCTTACATGCAACCTTTGTCTTTTCAGATGTTTTCTTGTTAGAAGTTTAAGAGCTGTCTTTTGTGACATTTTCTGAGGAATAAGTTTGATTGAATTATCTCCACCCCAAATAGATAGAATAAGCCCACTCAACCCTTCTTGAGAAACATTGTCGTCACTCGATGAATCTGATTTCGCAATGAAGTATACCGAAGACTCAAACCATCCCACATTGTCTTGAATTTCTTCATACTCTGTAATGAGTTTCTTTTTTTCTGCATGATCTCTTAATGACTCTTCTTTTCGTTTTTCCTTTGATTGTATTGATTTCCATTTACCTTCGAGCTTTTGCTTTTCTCTTCCTGGTTTGGAAGCCGAAAAGACACAGGTCATACTGGCTGAGTAGTTTTGTTTCAATATTGTGGAGAGAAATGTTCCTATCTGAGATGACTCAACTGTAGGCTTAACTTGTGGATTTCCTTTCAGAACCAACAGTGACATGTCTTTAATATGATCTTTAGATAATCTCTCTTCTTCATATTCAGATTCGTTTGTAAATGAAAACACTGCGTTATGAAGAGCGTCGTCTTCTAACATCCGAAGTTCTACTAAATTTAGCGATGCTAAAAGAATAGCTTCAACCCTTGTAGCCTCTCTTCTAAGAATTTCTCTAATGGTATCTATATCAAAATCAGTTACAGTGATGAAAATTCTAAGGAATGGATCCCCCCTTAACATTCCTGCTTCGAATGCCATACTAACAGACTTGTTCATTCCAGCACGAATTGCGAGCAGCATAGAGCCATTATATTTAGGCCGCCCATTTTCATCCAAAAAGACCGAACTTGATACTGATACTATCTCTAAACAACACACTCCTGTCATACGTTCTTCGTTATCCACTATGAGAATCTCTTTTTCTGTTGATATTGCAGGAGTTCTCTGAACCATCTGATGCCTACTAAGAGCTATTCCACTGATGATTGGAACCAAACAGACTATACCCTCAAAAGCAGTTTTGAAAGGAATTATCGGAGTACTAATCACCTTGAGGATTGGCAATAAATAGACGATAAGAAAATACAGAATTGTTGTCCCAGTTCCTATAAGCCAAGTTCTACGTAACCAAATTAGTCCCCCAAAGCCTTCTCGCACAGTACTACTTTTTTCTTCTCTTTTAAAGGGCAATTTGAGTTGCATTAATCAATAATCCCTCGTTATGTAGTTCTTTTCACGAGAATTGTTTCACTAGAACCAGACCATTGTGTTAGTGCTTAACATAAGAACTCCCCTCAACAACGAAATCAATTACCGGTTAATCGATAGGAGATTAAAAACATGCAAACTCACTGAAGGTAGACCTGAATGTATCCCGTTAATTCAGCTCAAATATTGGTGAACGAATCTTGGCAATTAATCCAGCATTGTATAGAATTACTAGAATTAGAACCACTGCAGCACAGACGAATCCAATTGAGTTTGGTTCTATGTCAAAGGAGGTGGTCTTCTGAAATCAAATCATATCTATAGTATTCTAATATTCACAGGAATTCTAATTCTATTAATGCTCGCTTCGACGACCAGTCCAGTTAGTGCTGAGGGAGAAGTTGTTGTGCAACGTGGTGAAACTGTTACAATCACTGTTCATCTTTTACAAAATGGAACTTTTGGTGATCCCGTTCCTGATCAAACAATTGAATTTTATGACCAGACTCATAATACGTTACTTGGTAAAGATACAACTAATGTATCTGGCATAGCATCAATCAATTGGACAATCTCTCTAAGTTTTCCATTGGGACCTACGTTGATCAATGCTACATTCAGGGGTAATGAATCATTATTTCTTTCTCCTTCCACTCAGTGGATATTATTGAACATTGTTTCTTCAACACAGATAATCCTCGATTACGAAATCGGTCCTTTTGCACCCGGTGATTCCTTTTGTTTAACAGCTTCTTTGTTTGATGATTCAAACGCACCTATATCTAATTCGACACTTATTGTAATGAGTGAGAATATTCTACTAGCATCTTCTATTACAAATTCATCAGGGATAGCATTGATTTCAATACAGTGCAATACCTCGTGGGCTAATTATGGAGAGAATATCATCCGTGTCATACATCAAGAGGACCTTATCAATTTCTATGCGGAAACCGAAGAATCAATCACAATAGACATACAACAAATAGCAACATCCTTGAAAGTTGAGAATCATCCAAATGATGTTCTACTTGGTGATAGTCTTACCATTGACATAAATCTGTCAGCAGGTGATAGTGGCATTTCTACAGAAGTCAGAGTCTATGTTGATGATGACCTTTTTGATAC
>MUGD01000118.1 GCA_002900555.1 Thermoplasmata archaeon M9B2D
TCGCTCTTTCAAAAGTGGAAGGATATTTCCAAGTGTGAATCCAAACACCATTGCTGACGGCCTACGAACTCAATTGGCTGATCTCACTTTTGCAGTCATTCGAGAAAACGTAGAAGATATAGTCACAGTTACAGAGGCGGAAATTGTGAACGCAATGAAGTTTCTATGGGAACGAATGAAGCTTGTTGTTGAACCATCTGGCGCTGTATCGTTAGCGGGACTACTCAAAATGAGTGATAGATTACGAGGAGCAAAAACAGGAGTAATAATTTCAGGAGGAAATATTGATCTATCTCAATTCTTCAGCACGTTTCTATGAGTTAATTTCCTCTACTGTTGCCTTTGGCAACCAGATTGTGAATTCTGCTCCTTCTTCAGGTTTTCCTTCCACTCTATCCCGAACCCCAATAGTACCTCCATACTTATCACAGATTTGTTTTGATTGCAGGAGTCCAACTCCTCCATAGCGTCGTGTTACATCAAAAATCGCTGTCTTTAATGATTCTGACATTCCAGAACCATTGTCAGAAATGGAGATTTCATAGCCCTCCTCACTTTTGATTAATTTCACCCAAACCTTTCTATCACTCTTTGGATTGTGCTCAATTGCGTTTTCAATGATATTTGAGAATAGCTGCTCGAGGAACTCATCAGAATCAACAACAACACTTGTAATCTCTGCCTCGTATTCTATTATAACATCATCATGATTAGCTCTATGCAGTTCTATTACATCCGCGAGAGTAGAATCAAGTCTTCTTGGATGAAGGGGTACTGACATCAGAGGTTCAGTTACTTTCACTTTTGATATCATGCTTTGACATCGTTCAACTGCTGACACGATCTGATCGAGTAATCTTCTATCGTTTGGATCCTGAAGTTTTGCTTCCAGTACCATGGAGCTACCCAGAATAATCTGCAGTTGGTTCCTGAAGTCGTGTGACATAAGGTCAAGGTACAACATAGCTCTTTCTTTTTGCGACTGGATGTTCTTCTCTGCAGCATATCGTTCTGTCACATTAATTGAAATCAATTGAAGCGCAGGAGTTTCTTCGTAAATGACTCGCCTACCAAACATCTCAAGAAATTGCACGGAACCATTCTTGTGAAAGACACGAATAACAATTGGAATAATCCTAGGCGTATCTCCAGCCATCAATTCTTGAAGACGATTCATGACAATAGGCCAGTCATCAGGATGTATCATATCTTGAATATCCTTTGATGTGAGTGCTAAGACTTCATCGACACTCAATCCGACAAATCCAGCAAATGCGGGATTTGTGAATTTTACAGATAATGGGATTGCCTGAATAATCATAATTCCTTGCAATGATTGATCGACGAGAGCTCTGTACTTGTGTTCCGAAGCAATCAATGCATCTTCTGCTTCTTTTCTTTCATCGATATTACGAGCAACTCCAAGGACTCCTGTTGGTTTTCCTTCGTCATCTCGTAGGAAAGTACGAGTTATTTCTGCCCAGATTATTGAGCCATTCGCATGTTTGAGTTTCAACTCAAGAGGAGGAGAATCTCCCCTCGTTAAGGTTTGGTCAGCCACTTTTTCTTTTTGGAGTGCTTCCTTCATTGCTTCAATAGCGACCCAGACTGATTCAGGAGTCATTATCTCGATCATAGATGTGCCAATCAACTCTTCAGCTTCAAAACCAATCAGTAATTTAGCAGATGGACTTACATATGTAACATTCAGCTCCAAATCAGTCGTGAAGATTACATCTGTGACATTCTCAGCAAGAAGCTGATATCGTTTCTCACTATCTTGAAGCGCTGCTTCAGTAGCTCTGTGTTCGGTTTTTTCGGTGATTTGACTTAGATACCCCATCAGCTCGCCATTATTCTCTAGCCCAAGAGGCGTGATCCAAGCGTCAAGTACTATCTTTCCTGAGCGGCTTGTGTTGTACAGTCCTTTCTCTTTTACCTTATCAAAATCGAATGTAGTTTCGTATCTTACTGGCTCTCCTCGTATCAGCTTTGCTTTCATCTCAGCTGGAACATTTGGATCATCAAAAAGACTGAAGCCAATGAGATCTTTGTGGCTTGAGATACCTCCTATTTCCAATGCAGCTAGATTCGCTGCAGTGAGAATTCCATTTTCATCGAAAAGCTCGAGTCCTACCTGCGACTCTTCAAAAATCCGTTTCATCATTTCTGCGCTCTCTTCAAGAGCTCTTCGCGACTCTTTCAATTCAGTGATATTGGTTATGACAGCAAACGAGCCTTTGTGCTTCCCGTCTTCATCAAGTAAGGGTGCTCCAGATACTATGGTGGACACGCTTTCACCCGAACTCTTTTGCCAATCAAGCTCGTATTGCGATGCCTCTCCTTTGATTCTCTGACGGATGTTATTACGGAGTGTTTTCTTGTTAGAGTCATCAAGAAAGTCAATTAGTGGTTTGCCTATAATTTCCTCCGCGGGATAATCAAGCATTTTTGCAAAGCGGGGATTGACATATGTGAAAACGCCTTCATTATCTATGATTCCAAATCCATCATTCATAGATTCGACTAAAGCTCTATAACGAATTGCTTCTTCTTTATGAGTAATTCCGATTTCAGAATCATTGCCCTTCTTAGTTTCCATATCCCAATCTACTCACAATTACATTCGCTCTATAACATCAGTTGTCGAGAATTATCCATATAGAATTCTCTAGGATGTAGTCACTTCGCGGCTCAATCTCGTCAATATGTTCGGTCACCTCTCCGGGTTGGCTAAATTCATTCCAGCATATTGCAATTCGTAGGAACTCCTAATGGCTAACAAGATAGTAGTATGCTGACGCATATGATACGTTGGATCATGCATGTTGACCTAGATGCATTCTTTGCTAGTGTAGAGCAGTATAGAAATCATCCCGAACTCATCGGACGTCCAGTTTGTGTAGGTCACGATCCAAAAGGCGGTAGTGGAAGAGGAGTCGTACGAGCAGCATCGTATGAAGCCCGTGCCAAAGGTATCCATGCTGGAATGCCTGTTTCCCAGGCTTTCAGAATATGCCCTGATGCCGCATTTGTTGATGGGTCTTTTGAAAGCTATGGAGAAGCATCTGATGAGTTCATGGAAGTCCTTAGAGAGTTTGCTGATGATGGGCGAGTTCGAAGAGCTAGCATTGATGAGGCGTATATTGAAGTAACTCAAGCTTGTCAATTATACAGCAATCCACGAGAGCTAGCTCAGGAAATACAAGAATCAATAAGGATTCGTACATCCCTTCCTTGTTCAATTGGTATTGCGCCAAATATGTCAGTAGCAAAGATAGCGACAGGTATGAATAAACCTCGAGGCATTACCTTAGTCGGTCCGACTCGGGCAGATATTGAAAGATTCTTAGAGCCACTACCCGTAGATGCGCTTAATGGAGTTGGAAAGAAAACTGCAGAATGGTTGCGGAAATCTGGTATCAATAATCTTGGGCAAATACAAAAAATGACACTCCCAGAGCTTTGGCCAATTATGGGTAGAGGTTCTATTTGGTTGCATAATAGAGCACTTGGAATTGATGATAGACCACTGATTGACAATGGAGTCCGAATTAGAAAGTCAATAAGCAAAGATAGGACATTTTTGGAAGATGTTGAGCCCGATGCTATTGAATACATCCATGAATCTCTGAAGAATATGTGTTCAAGGATAGGTGAAAAAATAATCAAGAAAGCATTGAGGTTTAGAACTGTAACAGTAAAGATACGCTATGACGATTATACGACCATACAGAGAAGTCGAAGTATCCCAGTTGAAACAAATGATACAAAATTACTTGAGAAACTAGCTTTGGAGATTTTCGACCAAAAGAGGAATTCTCACAAACCTATTAGACTAGTGGGTGTGAAAGTGTCTGGATTGAGCGATATTTCCGAGCAATTGTGTCTGACTGAGTTTATGTAGTATCCATTCTATTGTTGAATTAGTTTTTCTTCATCGATATCTGCAACTGCTTGTTTTACACGATCCGATAATTTTGATATCAATCTTGTAATTCCTTGTATGTATGTCTTATCGAATTCTTCCTCTAGGAGTGTTGCATAACCCATAATGTTTTGCAGAATTCCAGTCAAGTCATGCGATAATTTATGGATAAACTCACTTGCGACTGGAAGTGGAATTCCTCTAGATTCTGTCTGTTGCTTCAACTGATACTTATTATCAATGACCTTTCTTATAATATCATGAATCGCTTTGAATTGCTCCCGGATGGCTGACCCTTTAAGCACATAATAATCTGCACCAAGATTCAGGGCTTTAATCACGACTTCCTCGCGAGAATGTCCAGTCCACATGATGAAACCAATATCGTCACCTGCATAGCGAAGAGCTTCTAGGAAGTCGAGACCCGTTGCATCGGGCATAAGGTAGTCTGATATTATAATATCAAATTCCTCCTCTTCTAGAATATTGAGAGCATCTTTAACCGACTCTGCTACAACCAATTCAAGATTGGGATCTGTCTGCTGGAATAATATCCTTGCAATATCTAACAGCTCTGCGTTATCATCAACGAAAAGTACTCGAATTTTCACTTGGCTGCGCCCCTAAGAAGTTGTATAATATTCACAATGCAGTACATAGGTTTTCGCGTTGAGCAACTCGCGACTAGATGTGAACTAATATTAGTATAAGACCTGTTTTGAAATGAAAAAGGAGTATCATACATGTGTCTGGTCAGGGAGAAGTTCTGAACGGAAAATTCATTGAGAGACCTAACAGATTTCTCGCTAGGGTGGACATTGATGGTAGAACCGTGGAATCATTTGTACCGAATCCTGGCAGAATGTATGAGTTTATGATACCTGGTAAATCCGTATTTTTGCGTAGGAATTCTGCTCCGCATAGAAAAACTGAGTATGATATGATTGGTGTCCTACATGATGGCTTACTGGTGTCAATCGATAGTAACCTCCCCAATCGATTTATCCGCCGGCTTCTTGAGAAGCATTCACTACCCTATTTCTCCAATTATTATAGGATTATCCCCGAACCCCGTCATTATGATGGACGCTTTGATTTTCGTTTGGAGGGTGACGATGACATAACGTTGATTGAGGTCAAATCTTGTACCCTCGTAGAAAATGGTCACGCCTTTTTTCCAGACGCCCCAACATTGAGAGGTACGAGACATCTGAAACATCTTGTTAAATCGCTAAAGGATGGGATTGCGACACAAGCAGCAGTCGTATTTGTCATTCAGCGACCTGATGCATATGTCTTCTCTCCTCATGACGGGAATGATCCGAATTTTGGTGATGCTCTCCGTGCTGCCTATGACGCCGGGATTGATGTCATACCCCTGACAACTAGAGTGATTGATTGGGATCTTCAGCTACAGGAACGTATTCCTTTCATGAGTGGACCAATGGAATTCTAGGATAGATAGTACATCCGTACTTGAACCACTGCCTTCTTATTGGTGAAAATACTTCGAACCTATTAATGTTTTAAATGAAAGGTGGGAGCGAACAAAGACGTGATTGAACGCACCGACGTCATCCGAATGAAGAGCGAGGAGCTGCTTCGATTAGCAAGGATACTGAAGATTCCACTTGCAAAGCGTGCAATCAAACGAAGCTGGCTAATCGATTCTATTATGGAGGAGTTTGAACATAGAGAACCAGTAACTGCTCCGCAACGAAAACTTAGCTCACCTGCAATTAACATTGAGCATCTGGAGAAGCGATTTGGCTCAAAAGTCGCCGTCCGAGACCTTGAGCTAAAAGTCAATCCCGGTGAGATAGTAGGTCTTGTCGGTCCAAATGGAGCTGGTAAGACAACAACACTTCGTGTCCTGACAGGTATTATCAAACCTACGAGAGGAACAGTGAAAGTTAACGGCTATGACATGTTCTCTGAAACCATCAAGGCAAAGCATAGTATTGGATACATCCCTGAAAAACCAACATGCTATCCAAGTCTTACGGCTCGGGAGTATATTATGTTCATGGCACGAATCTATGATGTACAACCCGAAATCGCATTAATTCGGATGAGGACATTTGTCGACATATTTCAACTTGATGA
>MUGD01000119.1 GCA_002900555.1 Thermoplasmata archaeon M9B2D
AACACTATGGCCCTTTCCGGACGATGTTGTAAGAAAATTCGGTAATCAAGTGGAAAAAATTCTAGTTCCAGAATTGAATCTTGGGCAATTATCAAGAGAGGTATTACGCGTGGTGAAGGACTCAGTTGTTGTGGTACCACTGAATAAAATAGGTGGCGGTCGAATGATTGAACCTAATGAGCTGGTTGAAGCAATGGAACAATCATAGGTAATTGGAAAAGTAACAGAATCTATATTGTAAAGAGATATTGGTGTGACATCAGTTTCAATAGTAATTGTGATATTTGTTCTCATCCAGATTGATACATTTATCAAATTGAGAGCAGGAACATAATAAGGAACTGAAACTTTCAAGCATAATAAATGAAATCCAGGATATATCCACTGCGGTAAGTCTATTGTTAGCATTTGAGTCAAGTTAGTGCTTTCTAAGGTGCCGAAAGGAGTGGTTTCGTTACCGTAGTATAAGTTTACTGTAGCCAATTCAACTGTGGAATTAATCAATTCAATAGCTTCAAGATTCAGTTGAATGCTTTCAGCATAATAAGCAGATATTACGGATATATTAAAACTAACTTTTCCAAGAATAATAAGTTCGAATGAAGAAGTGTTGTTTGAAAAAGCATAGTAGTCGCCCTTGATGTGAGGATGAATTGTATGAGGACCTATGGATAGATTATTCCAAGCAGTAAACACCAATGTATTACTGCAATCGGGCAACACATCTGTTGAAACATTAATTTCTCTATAATCATCTATGAATTCGATGAGTATATCTTCACCCCAGTTGAATTCCTCGTCGATTATGAAATCAATGGTTGTTGTGTTCCCATGTACAACCGACCAATTGTTTTGGATTGGACAGAAGGAGAGTGTGTTTCTGATAACCTCGATTGGTATAGATATGTTAGCTGTCTGGTAAGCTGGATTGATAGCTGTTATATTGATTAAATGGAATCCTGAGGCTGTTTGAAATGGAATTGTAGTCTTATATTCACCATTACCAAGATTTGTTAATTCGCCACTTCCAAAGCTTGTATTCCAATAAAGTATACTATCGTCAATTCCGGTTTGATCTGTAGCTTCATGTTTGACAAATATGTCTGCATACTCAAAATGACTTCCATCAGGAGATTGGCACGGAATTGATTCCGGTGCAGTGAGAAGAGTGAGACTAGAGGCGGCGGGGACAACATTAACATGCAATGTTTTAGTAAAACTGAGAAAATCAGCATTCCCATATCCAGTGATAATCAAGTCATAGATTCCGGGAAGAACCATTGAGCTGTTCCAGTCTAGACTGAATGTCCCATCGGGGTTTGTAGAGATATTACTGTTAACAATAGTGGCTGAACTGGGATCTTTGACATGGAGATTAATAGATTCACTACTATAGGGGATGTTGTCATCATATACAGATACAACTTTTAGACTGAACGTGGTATTCGTTCCGGTTTGCACAATTAATGAAGATAATGGGATTACTGTAAGGTGACCTCTGGTGATACTTACCTCAATACTATCCTCTGCACCCTGAGATACTGTATCAAATATTTCAACGTTAAATAGCACAAAAGCAAAAGAACTATTCTCTCCCGGATTAACGTGTTCTGGAAAGATTGTGTATGAGGAGTTTACTATACGTGCATTTGGCAGAGGAGGAATGAAATACTCATCTGCAAAGGCGGGCCCTAAATCAGTAACAACAGCAAAGGAAACATAGCACCATCCTTCAGGACTAAAGTCAGCAATTAATCTGGCAGCCATTTCAATAGTTTCACCGACCTCATAGACCATTTTATCGGTTTCAAAATACTGAAAGTCAAAATAGAATGCTGTGGCTGGTAGCGTCAATCCGAACACAATTAATAGAGAGATGGAAATTACTGCGAGGCCTCTTTTTCGCACTTTTTAGCACCAAAAGAAAGTCTATACAATGCCTAAAAAAGAGCACATGGAA
Organism: Thermoplasmata archaeon M9B2D; assembly: GCA_002900555.1. Next base: position 1,961 of record MUGD01000119.1, read on the forward strand.
GTAACGACAGGTTTAATTCGTCACTGGACCAGCCTTGAGTCTAACCCTCTGAAATATTGGAGAATACTCTCATGGTTATCAGGTTTAAGAATACAATCATCGATGCTGTTGAAGATGCTGAAACAAGGAGATTAAAAATACTGAAGATATCATCAAAAGCTGAGGGAGTTAGTCTCACACTTGAACTACCGGAAGCACTCTGTGGTTCATTAACGGTGGGTGATAATATCGGTATTATAATTGATTCAAAGCCCATACCAGCAGGGGAATCATCCAAGCTCTATGTCGAAGGCAATGTATTCAAGAGAACGAATAAAGAGGGTCTAGAAGTTGTTGGATCTATTGGTGGTTTGCGATTAGTAGTGACCCTTGCAAAGGCAACACCTAGTCAAAGCAGTACTTTTGACTCAGACAAATTCTATATGACAATCAAATGATTTAGCTCTCACTGAACATTTGATTACTTTCGGGCATCTCTTTCTGACCGAGCCGTCCAAATTCTCGTAATAAATGATTATGTTCACTCCAATGGATTTCTAACCAGTACAAGTGTATTAACTATAGATGAAACCCAGTTATGAGAGGATGTATACACTTCTTACTGGGTGTGGTTTTTGACTGATGGAACATATGAATCTCGTTCAATATCGTCATTGAAATGTCCAGATTGTAGCGGTTTTTTGATTACTAGTCGAGGACATATAGTATGTGCAGAGTGCGGTTTGGTCATCTCTAGGGAGTATGTCTTCCCTACATACCAGATGGGCGAAGAACGCTATGGTGATACTCCCGAAGCTAGTGTGTATGTATCATTAGGAAACAGAATGCATATTGTTGATGGTCTTGGAAGCTATATAGGATTTCACAAGGACAAATACTTTCAAGATGCACATGGCCAAGCATTAACTGCACGCACACAGAAGAAATTCAAAAGACTCAAGATAATATATAGCACACGAATCAGAATTGGAAAGAATGAGGCGAAATATCGAGCTCTCAGAACTCTTAATCACGTGTCTAAGTTATTGATGTTAAATGAGCAAGTACGAGACCGTACAGCATACCTCTACAAAAAGGTAACTTCAGAAACTGCAGGAAGTGTGGGAAATAATATTCTACTCATTGCAGTATGTCTTCTCATGGCCGTGAGAGAGTTCAAGGACGGAGCGCCCATAACACTAGATGAGATAGCGGATGTCTTTGAGAAATGTGGACACCGTGTTAATGTTAGAGCAATGGTACGAGAGGCCCTTCGACTCAAGTCACTGACAGGTTACGCCCCAGAAATTCGTAAGCCGAAAGACTATGTTCCGCGAGTGCTTTCAATGTTAATGAATAATGCACGAGTATCTAGCAAGATAAAGTCCCGTGGGTGGGATCTCAAATCGTATGAGAATGCGCTCAGAGAGAAAATATCGACAGTTCTAGAAATGATACCATCTTCAAAACGTGGAGGTCGTAATCCATTCATATTCACGGTTTCAGTAGCTTATGCAAGTGATCGTTTAATTGCTGCGGAATATGGAAAAAGCCCTGTCTTGACTCAGAAATTGACATCAACAGCGACTGAGGTGGCGGAGTATAGCATCAGAGACCATTTTGGGATGATGAAGAAGATTATCGAGCTCTCTGGTGAGGTTGTACAGTGACTTGCTATTACAGGTTAATATTGTATTATTTGTAAAGACATCTGTCAATAGGGGATATTTCGAATGAAACCGGAAGTGACTATCATCCATTGTCCAGTGGATAGATGTGAAGATTGTTGCGAAAGAACTAGTTCAATATGCCAGAAGCTCCATGTATTGGTAGAAGCATGTGATAGGCCCATTGTTCTTACTGAAAAAGAACGTGGACTACTGCATTTTTGGTTTCCGGAATTTCCTTCATTAGACGATGCTCCGTGGTACTCAGAGAGATGGGAATCAGTATTCATTGGAGCTAATAATGTTCTTTTTCATGAGCTTGATGAGCTCGTTGATGTTTATTGTGTTGGACCCTATTTGTGTTTCTTCATGAACCAAGGCGAAAATCGTCAAGTTAGATACATGTGTATACCTATAGTAAGAACCTCCCTAGAGCTTTCATTATTGAATGACCTTGCCAGTGAGTTCAAGAGTTTTATGAGTCCTATCTCGGGGAGTAGAGAACAGGCAACAAGACAACAGGATAGAGTGATGAGAGAGATCTCGGATTATATCCAGCAACATATTCCAGAAATCAATGAAAATACAAGAACAAGACTCTCTCAAATAGCTGCTCATTCAACAAGCATCTTAGGTCCTCTAATCCCGATTCTTTTGGATGAATTAACGGAGGAGGTATATTTTGATGGAGCAGATACTGAAGTGTATTTTGATCACCAAAAATTCGGTAGATGCATCACATCGATTACTTACCGCGCAGAAGAAATTCCACGGATTATTACATTCATTAGAGCTGAGAGCAATCTGCATCTTGATAGAGGAAATCCATCTCTTAAAATGGAATTAAATCTATTAGGCATAATTCTACGTTTATCAGCTAGCGTGCCACCTCTAAGTACAGAGGGCTTGTATCTTGAAATTCGTCGTGCTCGTAAAGAGCCATTCTCGATAAAGAGCCTCATAGAGAATAATACTATTACGCCTGAAGCTGCGGCAATATTGATATTAGCCATTGTAAGTAGACTCAACATTACTATCACTGGGGGACCAGGAACAGGAAAAACAACGCTTCTAAATGCACTTGACATGATTACACCTCAGTGGTGGAGGAAAATCTACATAGAAGATGCAATTGAGAGTAGGTCGTTGGCAAATCAACATCAAGTCAGACTACAGGTCAATCCTGTTGATGATTATCATAAAATACTGAACAAAAGTGAGGAGATTGTTAAATGTCTCCACCGGTCACCGGACTACCTGATTCTTGGTGAAATTCAGACCGCTGAACATAGCCAAGCTTTATTCCAAGCAATTGCAGCAGGACTACGCTCGATACAGACTTGTCATAGTGATTCAGCTTCTAGTCTGATATCAAGATGGAACATTGGGCATGAGATTGAAAGATCCAACCTTGGAATGATGGATCTTATTATCACCTTAGAAAGACCAAAACCTGGGGAGTCACTACGTTATGTCAAGGAGATTGTTGAGATTCGGAAAGGTATGAAAGATGGATTGTTGGAATTCCTTGGCACTAATGTTTTGTATGATGTTACAAATCCAAATATAATACATTGGGCACAAGATGGCATATTTCAGATTCTTGCGAGAAGTCTTGATATAGAAAACCACCAGAGCGTTATCGATACATTAATAGAAACGGTTCGAAATTGTAGTGACGCGACAGATTTTGAAAGACTTGGTGAGAGAATGTGGTCATATGGGCATCCAATGAAATTTGTTGGCGTTTCTCCTAGGTAAATCGATTGAAAAGATGCAACAATTCGTGGATTTCTGATTTCTATTTCTTTTAGGACCTTAAAAGAGCCGAAGATGATGTAAACTTAGGGTGCATCTCAATGGATAATCAAAATCTAATTGACAATGAACAGGGCGGCCCGCTGGTTGAGGAAAGCCTTCTTCTAGGTCTTGCTGTAGTGACTGTGTCGATAGTCATTGCAGTTATCCTCCAAGCTACCGGATGGGCACAGGATGTTATCACGGGGCTATTGCAGTTACTACAGGATAGTTGGAATAATCTTACTCAGCTATTCAGCATGCCCTAGATGTTCCCATATTGATTTCCTGAATTTCATATCAATCGTAGAGAAGATGGGGAAAGGCTTATTTGTGGACCAAATGAGGATGCTTCTCACGCTCCGGGCTGGCATACTTAAGCTCCGGTAGTCTGTTGAAGTATCAAACTCCAATAGTACCGAATGTAGTCCGGCCCAGCATGGGGGATTCTCGATCCCCCGACCCGGGTTCGAATCCCGGCCGGAGCACCACTCTTATTATTTATCTAGTAAGATATCGCTGTCTTAGCACTGGGATTGTAATAGTAACAAGGGAAACCATTATACTAAATGCAAATCCTCCAATACCAATGCCTTGGGATGCCAGCACATCTACTAATAGAATAGTAAT
>MUGD01000120.1 GCA_002900555.1 Thermoplasmata archaeon M9B2D
AACAGGCTTTGCACGAATCTCTGTTCCCTGAGTTTCGATGTACTACCTGACTCTCTCATATATTGCTAGTAGAATACAAGCTCACACAAAAGCAAATCATTTGTCTATAGACTCACAGATGATTTCACATGATGTAAAGATAGAGGTTCGGATTTTTAGTTGAAATTGCAGGTATCCATCCTTCAAATGTATACATGTGTGACACGACACGTGTTCCTGTTCTTAACTCGCCAGCTAGCTTTGCTTTTAGCTGATTATTGGTATTTTGTCGCTGAAACAGACACACAACTGTTGCAATCTCCAAGCTTTGATCGAAGAAGTTCTTCTGAATCACATTGACCTTCTGCTCGAGACCATGTCTTCGAATCACCCATCTAGACCACCTTACTCGAAGTGGATCCACTTCTATGCCAATCGATCTGGCTCCAAATTCCTCAGCGGCCATAACAATGATTCGACCATCTCCAGAACCCAGGTCAACGACTATATCATCTTCTGTCACTTTCGCTAGTTCTAGCATCTTTCGCGCAGTACTTCTCGAAGTTGGTGTCCATGGGGCTCCAACGATGAAAGGCCAAAGTATGGATGCGGCACACAGAACGGTGATAAACACAATGATAAGAGCAGCAAACTCCACGACTTGACCTATTTCGATCAAACAATTCTCTCCTAGCCGGACTACTAAGTTACCTAACACAATGATAGAGATTGAATTTAGTAATTGTCCTTTTTGATTTCCATTCATCAAATGTAGAACTATGAGGCACTAGTCGTGTGCCCAGTTCTAAATGCTATTGATTTAGAATTCAGACGGTTAATAACTTCTTGAAATTGATGAATGAATGTCACTATTGCATCAGCAAAACTATTGACAACTTTATCTGAAAAGAGCAAGTTGTCAAACGGAAAAGGATTCTACGAGGCTACTTCGCAAGGACACTTTCAATACTTCAGACCATCTTTAAATAATGCCAATCCACTCCTCAGATGTGAATAGTCATGTTTGTGGAAATATCCGGTTTTCTCTTTCTGTTCATTATTTTACTGCTGGTGCTTGCATCTGCTAGATATGGTTACGAAACATACAGTGAATTGAATCCAGAAGAACAGATACATAGGATTTCGGAGAATCCTAAGAAATTCAGAACTGGCGCTGTTTTGGTCATCATTGAACATGCAGTAATAGTAACTCTAGCTTTCACACTCTTCATTGCCTTCAGTTCATACAATATTGTTCTCGGAGTAGTTTGGCTTGTATCTCGGGGAGTTGAAGGTCTGATCCAAATCTATAACAAAAGAAATTACTGGGGTCTACTCGAGATAGCAGATCAATACTCTGTGAAAATCGGTGCAGAAAAAGAAGCATTGAGTGACTCAGCCCTTACAATTCTCAAATCAAAGAATTCAACTTTTTCAGTCGCACAAATCTTGTTCTCCATAGGTACGCTAGCATACTCGATCTTATTTGTTTCCTATGGAGTCATTCTAGTATACATTGGATGGTTTGGAATTGTCGCGAGTATCATTTATGGAATTGGTAATGGAATAACGCGAATGAAACCTGATTCCAAAGCCCTATGGAACTTGGGGGGTCTCTTAATCTGGGTCTTTGAATTAATCTTAGGCATCTGGCTTTTGTTCTATTCTTTAATACCTTAGGAGTACTGAACATGAAAGCGATTATAATGACGGGATACGGAGGACCTGAAGTCCTTCAATACAAAGATGTAGAAAAGCCATCTCCTGCCGCCAATCAGGTTCTGGTGAAAGTTAAGGCGGCTTCTCTAAATGCATCCGATTTTGAAGCCATGAGGGGTGCATGGACATCTCGTTTGGGGGGTCCTCTTAGGACAAAGCACAAGATTCTCGGAACCGACATAGCGGGTACAGTTGAAGCAGTTGGAAGCAATGTCACGAAATTTCAACCAGGTGACGAGGTCCAGGGTGACCTGTTGTACCCAAATGGTTACGGTGCCTTTGCCGAGTATGCATGTGCTCTCGAAAAGGTGCTGGCTTCGAAACCAGCGAGCATGAGTTTCGAACAGGCATCTACCTATCCTGAATCAGGTATCATCGCTATGCAGAGTCTTCGGGGGAAAAGAGAGATTCAACCGGGACAAAGCGTGCTGATTAATGGTGCTGGGGGCGGAATGGGGTCGTTTGGAATTCAGATTGCTAAATACTATGGAGCAGAGGTTACTGGTGTTGACAGCGCTTTAAAACTTGAAATGATGAAATCAATAGGTGCAGACCATGTTCTTGATTATAAGGTGACAGACTTCACAAGAACTGGGGAGCGCTATGATTTTATTCTAGATACTGTAGCGCGTCGTTCATTGGTTTCTTACAGACGAACATTGAATCCCAACGGGATGTACATCATGGTCGGAGGATCTAGGTCAGCTCTCTTTCAAGGAATAGTTCTTGGTCCATTGGCTTCTAGGATGGGAGGTAAGAACTATGGAATCAATCCCATAAACAGGGACCCGATGGAAGACTATGAGTTCCTTGCAGAACTTTTCGAAACTGGTAAAGTTGTGCCAGTGATCGATAAAGTGTATCCTTTGAGTGAGGTACCTGAAGCTATTCGTTATCTTGAGGAAGGATTTGCCCTCGGAAAAGTCGTAATAACAATGGAGTAATCTGAATGATAAGTAGGGTATGGCATGGGTGGACGAATCGCGATAACGCTGAGGTGATATATTCCGTTTCTGTCAATCGATTGAGAAGAGTAAGTCTGTAAAACCTATTAATCGATTAATTTAAAGTGCTGTTGTAATAAAAATCAAGTGAGTATGAACGAAAACAGTAATGATATCAAAAATGGTCATAGAGTTCTAGTTGTCTATGATAGTGAGTCCGGATCTACAGGAGAGGTTGCTGATTTTATAGGGAATATGTTTTCCCAAAATGGTTGTATTGTAGAAATTAAGAATGTTAGAGAAACTGTTGATCTGACTTCCTATGATCGTATAGTGATAGGTAGCCCAATTAGATATGATAAGTGGATGCCCAATGCAAGAAAATTTGTGAAGAATAACGAAGAAATGTTAAGCAAAATACCTGTGGCATTCTTTTTTACTTGCTTGGTATTGTCCACAAAAACTGACAAAACAGCCCGACAAGCCAAGGGATATTCTGATAAATTATATGATATTGCTCCTCTGGTTAAACCTGTAAGTGTGGGGGAATTTGTGGGTGTTTTAGATTATAGCAAATTATCCTTTTTCCCCCGTATGATTCTGAAATTATATCTTGTAATTCTTAGAGTAAGAGAAGGAGATCGATCGATAGGAAAAGAAGGAGATTATAGAGACTGGCACGCTATTCGTTCATGGGTTGAAAGCATTGATTTTGGTAAGCCGGAAATCTCTAACTCATCTTAAGGAAATCATACGAATTCATTTGAGCCGTCTAATCGATTTACAATCTACTAGTTATCCTAGAATCACAAAAAAAAGAAAACAGATATGAAAGGATCAATCCTGGATGCTTAAGAGTGAGAGAGATGAGAGCGATAGTTCAGGATAAACACGCATCACCAGATGTACTTCAGTTCAGTGAGGTAGACACGTTCTTGGAAAGATTGAAGTGACCATGGAATAGAATATCTGTCCATTGTTGGAGGATTACAGATGATTAGTCGTGTTTGGCGTGGGTGGACGAATCAAGAGAACGCGGATGCATACGAAGAGTTATTGCGGACTGAAATTTTCACTAGCATTGCAAGCCGCCAAATTGAAGGCTACCACGGTATTCATTTGCTCCGTCGGGCACTTGAAGATGAAGTTGAATTTGTGACCATGATGTGGTTTGATTCTGTGGAAGCGGTAAAATCATTTGCAGGAGAGGAGTATGAAGTGGCTGTTGTGCCACCTGAGGCTAGGATTCTACTGTCAAGATTCGACGGAATTTCAGCTCATTATCAGGTTATCGAAGCTCCAGATTAACCACTGCACTGCAACCTTGTAGGAATACTTATTTTGACTAAGAACAAGAGGAATGTTCTGGTTACAAAGGTAACTCAGAAAAGGAGAGAAAAGAATGAGAACTGATACCGCACAGAGGATTTTGTGGTTTGCTATGGTCTTCATAGTACTGATGGTTATTGCCCTTATTGGTGGTGCTATTGTTTTTACGTTAGCATTCACTTTTATTGACCTTGGGACTTTCATCAGTGATCCGACGGTCTTAGCATTTCTACAAGCAAATCCATTATTCATCCCAGCTATAATGTGGGCCATAGCAATCTTTGGACTCATCTACCTAATAGTCGTGTATATGTGGCGAAAAGACCCAATGGCACACAGAACAGGGTTTACTATTCTTGGAATACTCCAACTTCTAGTAGGCTTTAGCCTTGTTGGATTACTGCTCCTCCTACCAGGACTTCTCTTGGAAGAGAATCAGTAATTAATCACGAGGGAGACAACTTGCGGTCTCCCTGAATCTTTTTTTTGCAAATCCAGATATAGGAGACAATCCAATAGCAAAATGAAACAGACGTATTCAGGCGGTTGAATGATGGAAGATGTACAGTTGATTCTAGCAGCATTATGGACTTCCCTAATGCTGACATACCTTTTGGGAGATGTGATAAGGATCTTTGCGGGGGATTTTGCTGCAGGAGAAATGGGAGGCGAAAAAGCAACTCAGAGTGCGTGGATGATAGCTGCCATTTTGATGTTGATACCAATTGTCATGATTTCTCTGACACTCATTATCCCTCATCCAATGAACGGCTGGTTAAACATAATATTCGCTGTATTCCTCTTCCTGGTTAATCTTGCAGGTATTCGTGGATACCCTTCATATTTCGACAAATTTCTGATTGTTGTGGGACTTGCATTTAATGTAGTGATTGTATGGTACGCAGGAACTTGGATTGGATTGTTCTGAAGCTTAGGTGAAACTCATGAAAGCGATTGTATGCAAAAAATATGGTCCCCCGGAAGTCCTTGAACTTGCTGAAGTTCCCAAACCTATTCCTAAAGACAATGAGATTCTGATAAAGAATTATGCCACAGCGGTTGTCCTGGGTGATTGCGAACTTCGGGGTTTTAGTTTCCCTTACTACAGTTTTGCATTCAAACTTCTCATACGTCTTGGATTTGGTCTGAGAGGACCAAGGAAGGGAATATTAGGACAACAGCTAGCGGGAGTTGTAGAAGAAGTAGGAAAAAATGTCACTCAGTTTAAGCCAGGTGATGAAGTTTTTGCATGTACTGAAACTGGACTGGGGGCATACGCTGAGTACAAATGTATGTCTGAAAAAGATATAGTGACAACAAAACCGAGCAACATGAGTTTCGAAGAGGCATCCACAATTCCCATTGGCGGAAGTGAGGCGCTTCATTACATGAATTTCGCAAACATACAGAAAGGTCAGACTGTACTTGTGAACGGAGCTGGAGGAAGTATAGGCACCATTGCACTACAGCTAGCTAAATCAAAAGGAGCTGAGGTGATTGCTGTAGATAGTGCGGGTAAATTTGACATGCTTCAATCATTGGGTGTGGATCACCTCATAGATTACAAACAAGAGCTCTTCACAGAGAGAAATGAAACCTATGATGTCATCTTTGATGTTGTGGGTGTGACAAAATTCCAAGAATGTATGAAATCGCTGAATGAGAATGGTATCTATATCCAAGGTAACGGTTCTATATCGCGAGGAAGCAGATCGACCGCAAGGAAAAACAGAATGATCGTTTACGACAAGTACACAAATTATACCATAAAACGTCTGGTCGAGCTACGGGAGCTTGTTGAGGCCGGGACAATCAGGACAGTCATAGATAGAACCTTCAAATTGGAGGAGATGGTTGAAGTTCACAAGTTTGTTGAACGAGGTGGCAAGTTGGGGAATGTTGTCGTGACCATGAACTTTGATAGCAATACTTAACGAAGCGTCAAACCAAATTCAATAAACACTTTTCACAACTAATCTTCATGCTTGGGCCATTTCCATGCATACCAGACGATTAGAGCACAGAACA
>MUGD01000121.1 GCA_002900555.1 Thermoplasmata archaeon M9B2D
GATGAAAGTGACTCCACGGGAGAGTAATTTTGGAAAAGTGACCATGCTTTCGGTTGCGTATGGCTGTTCAATTGGTAGTCTTGGCACATTGGTCGGTGGAGCGCGAAATCCTCTCACCGTGACGATCCTGTCCAACATGAACCCCCCTATTACCGTGACGTTTTTCGACTGGATGGTGTATGCGATGCCTGTGGTGTTTCTCACTTTTCCCGTTGTATGGACAATCCTCCACCTCTCGTTTCCCATAGAATTAAAGGACACTGACCGAGCAAAACAAGAGATACTCCATCAAGTCAGCATAGAAGGAAAACTTGGCAGATCCGAAGGGATGGTCATCGGGATAGTTATACTGACTGTTCTGTTGTGGATCTTTTTTTCCTCATCCCAATATTTTGGACTTGCGATTGTTGCGTTACTCGGAAGTGTTTTATTGTTTTTTTCAGGGGCTATCACTTGGAAGGATGTTGAGAAACGAGTTCCCTGGGGTATCATCTTGCTATATGGAGGAGCGATCACCATGGGATTTGGTCTTCAAAAAACAGGTGCAGGAACATGGATTGCGCATTCGATCTTCGACGTTGCAGGGAATCATACCTACCTGGTCATCATCGGTTTGATCGTACTGTCGATTCTGCTTACAGAGTTCATGTCCAACGTTGCTGCTGTTGCGATTCTTCTTCCCATCGGTCTTGGCGTTGCGACACAAGTACCAGGAATAAGTCCGCTGTTGGCTGCCTTACTTATCGCACTGAGCGGAGGATTAGCTTTTATGCTTGTCATCTCAACACCAGGGAATACCATTACGTATTCCTCCGGGTATTTCTCAACCAGGGATTTGCTTCGCGCAGGTATTTTTTCAAACATCGTCTGTATCATTATGATTTTTCTTATCGCTGTTTTTTATTGGAAAGGAGTGTTGGGGTTATGACGGATACGCATACTGATGAACATGGATATAAAACAGTGTTTCGTTCTATTTTAGTTCCCATCTCCTCTGAGTTTTATCCGCCTGCGGTGTTCCAAATCAGCGCGTTCCTCGCAAAAGCGTTTCAAGGCACCGTGACTTCAGTGTATGTGACAGAGAAAAGAATATTAGACGATTTCGACAGGCTCTCCGATGCTCACCTCTCATTGTATGAACGAGAGGAGACAGAGCACGATATACGCTCTGAACATCTTGCACAGGCAGAGCAGATTGTTTTTGAAGATGCCAAAGGTTTCTTCAAGAAACGAGAGATACCACTGCAGACAAAATGTGTCGAAGGGGAGTTTAGCGAGGTCATTAAAAACGAAATAGAAACAAGTAAGTATGATTTAATCGTGATGGGATATGGGAAGGCATGCTTTATTGATTATCGACTGCTTGATGAGATATCAATCCCCGTCTGGATTGAATCAGGCGTTGACACTGATACCATCCTTGCCGTATGCTCGAATCTGGCACCAAATCAAAAAATACACATCTTTGGCAAACAAGTCTCTGAACTGCTCGCAAAAAAGCTTCACATGATGTATGTCGTTGACCTTGAAGACCCCGTAATCGTTGATTCGTCAGGGAACCGATCTGGAAAGAAGACAAAAGAAGAACTCATGCAAAAAGGACAGGAATTTGTTGAATTCATGCGCCAGAAAGGCGTTCAGGTCAACCTTGTAACTGGTGTATTTGAAAAAGAAGTCCAAAAAGCTGCAAAGAAAATCAATCCGCGATTAATCTTAATTGGACGGGAAAAGAAACGGAAAGGAAGACTTGGATTACCCATGAAGAACGTCAAAAGGAGATTAGCAGGACACTGTGACTATTCGTTTCTTTTTATCAATTAATGCCGTTCTTTATGGAACTGTTGATAAAAAAAACATAAATGACCTGAAAGATATGCTTGTTTTCACATCGGTTTCTTAAAGATATCCCATAAAAATTATACATTTATTGTCCTTTTAGAACAGGGGTGTGGAAGGAAAATGAGCAATGGTTTATTACGAAAAGGTACAGGAATTGGCGTGTCACTATCGCTAGTACTCCTTGTTTTTTCGGTTTTAGTGCCATCAGCATCTGCGGTGGCACTTTCTGCAGGGATACCAGATAGTTCTTCAGTTATTGCAGGGACAAATGTGAGTTTTCAAGACGTCTCCCTTACCATACGAGCGGATGAGGCGATTCCTGTCCAATACTTGACCTTTTGTATATTTAAAAGCGGAAATCACCATAAGGTTGCACATGTGCGATTCTATATCAATGGAACCGAGATTTTTGAGACGCCTTTTGGATCATTTTCCGTCGTATGTATGACAAACACAGAAAACCTTCCCTATCAAAGCGGAGGACACTATTATGGATATGACGAGAGAACAGGACAGTACGTCAGAAGATTTCGACATGGCTATGGGTACGGCTATGGGTATGGTGCCCACGATCTGACCATTACATATACGATTACGTATACAACCTGCATACCAGGGACGTATTATGCGAAACTTTTTGTAAAAACACAAAAGCATACCTATATCTCCGAAGAATCAACACGTTTTACCGTAGTGCCGCAGCCTCCACTAGCGGTGTATCTGGATATCAAGCCTGGATACTGGCCGAATACAATCAAAACCAAAGACCATGGATATCTCCTCGTTGCCATCTGTGGTACAGAAACTTTTGATGTCAGAAAGATCAACCCAAAAACCCTCCGGCTGTCTTTCGACGGAGAAAACCATGCGATAAAAACCCCGTTTTGGAAGTATAAGGATGTGGCAACACCCTGGGAGGGCGCTGATGGGGGAGGTCATTCGGCAGGACAAGATAGCTACTTGGATCTTACCCTTACGTTCCGAGTCGAACAGGTCATCCATGCCCTAAAACTCTTTAAGCATCCAGGCCAACCCCTCCGTCTTACCATCACCGGCTCCCTTAAGAAAACAGAGGGATGCGTCTCTGTATCAGGATACGATTACGTCCAGGTTCTCACCACAGGGAAGAAGTAACAGATACGCACTGTCTTTTCGTGAAGTTATTCTACCTGCATCTTGATGAAACATGCGCTTTGTATCAATACTCCTGTTCATCGTTTGGAGGATTTTTTACTTTCGATGTTGTGCCCGACAAACGTAAAAAAAACCATGCTTTTTTAGTAGAATGTCGGAAAGGACGACCCTTGGATTTTATATTTTCTTTTTTCATTGTCTCATACTAAGGGAGTGAGAAGATTACAGTAGATAAACAGTGTAATGCAATGGTCACTGCTTTGCCATATGGGTGGGCAGTGAGGCACAATCAACCGCTGGTATCGAAGTGCCTTTCACTCTTAATTCCTCCCTCAATAACACCGGTGTATGGCGGCAGGACTTCATAGATCTCTCCATCTTCATGTCTTTTTTTTGCTGCCATACATTTACTGATGCCCTTGCCAGCATACCCTATGTTTTGGACTGCTTTGATGTGATATATTTGAATGTAGTAGTATGATTCATTGACGATGATGGTCTTTTCACAGTCAATAACAAAGAGGAGCTGTTGTGTTCATTGGTCCGTAGGTGAAATCAAAGAGATATGCCATAAAAAAAAGAGACCATCGCAAAAACACCCTATGGAGTTCTTTCGCTTTGACATTTTCTCAACATAATTATATATATCATGATTAAAAAAATTAATAGTGTGCTGCATCTTTGGAGCATCTAGGAGGAAAGATTGATATTACCACCGGTCGATATATAACATCACAAATCATAAACAAGATCATTGCACAGCACTATATGCATCTTACGACCTTTACCCCAGTGGGATTTAGGATGTGCAGTGGTGTACCGTTTTATGATACATCACACTGGGAAAAAATCCCATTGTATAAAGAGCTGGTAGCGTCATTGGAGCGGTGCAGGGATTATGTCAATAAAAACTATCTGAACGTGGAATTAACATCCAGCCACGTTGAAGATATCTTTCGGTTTTTCTGCTCGGATTTAAACTGGAGGATTTTTATCAATAATAGGGAGGAATATGAGATTTTGAACAAGATCATTGTTGATGTCGTAATCCCCATTGAAGAAATCACAGACAGTCAAGGTGTGTACGATAGGATCATCCAAGAAATGGAAAATCAATGTCTTTTCCCAAGAGTACGTTCCCGTGGTCAGTAGTTGTGTGGTAGTATGCAGAAAAAGAAAATACGCATTAAAAAAGAGACCTACGACCGGTTAGTGAAAAAAGGAACATTTGGGGAGACCATGGATGACATTCTTACGAAAATTTTAGACAGTATTGAAACAAACAACGAGGCAACGCAGATGACAAAGAGTATTATGCATCTGCAAACCATAAAAAATATCAAAACAGACTCCCTCTCCTCTGATAAGAGGCGAATCTAACGACAAAAATTCGTAAGACTATCTCTTAGTACAGTCAAAATCGACAGTATATCTCTTCTCTTATGATACCACCGTTTTTAAGATTATAGAGATGGATTGCGAGTCGTTTTAAATAAAAAAGAGAGGTAATGACCCGTATCAGGTCATCACAAGTTTTGGTAGAAAATCTACCAATTAATTTTTTTTAGATTTTGATGAGGAACAGCAGTACAGTTGCGTCTTGGTCCTTTGTCGCTGAGCTTTCCGCGCATTCTGCGCTAACGGTCACCACTGTTTTTCCAAGGCCAATAATAGCTTTTGAGGAAATTTCTTGTTCGTCACCAGCATTCAGGGCTAGGATGCTTCCGGTTGTTTCCTTGCCTAATAGTATGAATCCACCGGTTAATTTTATGCTCCAGTTGATGTTGTTTGCGATTCCACCGCCAGTGTTTTTAATAGTTGTTTTGATTTTGAATAATCCACCGGTGATATTGCCAATCTCAAGGCTTGGTCCTTCAACGATAGTTATCGTATGTGCCGGTGAAAAATCACTTTCAGCATCAAAGGCATCTTTTGCTTTCACGGTAACATTGTAACTACCTGCAGTAGTCCACGCTTTTGATCCTGTTGCTTCTGTACCAGACGCAAATGGTCCTAGCCATCCGCTGTTGGTTCCATCGTCCCAGTCAAACCAGTAATAGATGTCATCTCCTTCTGGATCAGTGGTTTGTGCAATGAAATCATACGAAACACCAACAACACCAGAACTTGGACCAGTCGGCGCTCCTGGAATATCTGGTGGCGTATTGGTCACTGCATCACGAAGCTCCATTACAAATATCCTGTCAACTGGTGTTCCCTGGGCCATGCCACCTAATGTAGCTTTTCCCGAGACGCAATCCGTCATGAAGCAGGCTCCTCCAGCAACCTGGTCAGTTGTTCCAGTCAGCATAGGTACAAGCCATGAATTTCCTGTTAAATTTCCAGTATGGTAATCATATTCATAGAACGTGCAGCGGTTAGGTATTGCTGGACTTTGGTCAAAGACCCATATCGTGTCATTCATGTCATCATAGGCCATGCCATAGACACCAGTTAAACCAGGGTTAGTGACTGGGGTAATTGTAGTTCCATCTGGAGTGAATTTAAACCAACCAAGGCTAAAGCTTCCTGTGTAGAACATCCCTTCAGAGGGTACCCATTCACATGCTCGGATAAGCGTCATTGGAGCGATATTTGAAAACATCAGTGTGGTTGTTCCATCAGCTGGATCAATTCGCCAGAACCCATTTTCGCTTCCTGCATAGAGGTAGGTTCCATCAAAGGCTAAATCTCGCATTCCCCATGAGCTGCTTTGAGTAGGTTGGTTGTAGGTATTAAGGAGATTTCCACTAATATCCCATTTGAAGATTTTGTGCGGTGGGGTTGTTAATCCTCGGCAGGTGGACCAGAAATACTGCCCATCCCATTCGACCCCAAGGCTCCCAGTTTCCCCATGGGCAGTCTGTGCGTCGAAGTCAATGAGAATCTGCCCAGGTGATCTCATGATTCCTGTCTGACATTCGGCAATGGTCGTTTCATTTACCTCGTTATGCTGCGTTCCTTGTATTGATGGAATTATAGCACACACCAGCATACATACTACTATACATACAAATTTTTGTTTCATTTTCTTCTCCCTTAAGTATCAATAATCAACTACTTCGATATAAAAGTTTCTATTATTTATTTATATTTAAATATATAATTAAAAATTTTAGAAAAGAGAAAACTCGAAGAATGATATCTCTTTCTTATTGATAACATCCGCAGTTTTTTTTTAAGAATTGGATAAATCCTTATATTTATACTTTTTTTTCATTCCTATCTACTGGTTTTTTGAAAGGTTCGTTTGTTTCTCATGATACAAGTAAACCGCAAAAACAAAGATCGTGGCAAGTGCTGCAGCAATGGTGACCCGGTAGTCATCGGAGCGGATCAGATACCATTGCCATTCACCCCAGGAAAACGGATAGAGCAGTTTCATACCACCGTGTAGGTGCACTAGGAAAAAATCAAGGATAAAATGCGTGCTGACGCCAATACCAAGAGCGAGGAACGCTTTTCTGATATCAGGGAAGAAGACTGCGATGATACCGGCAATAAGCAATGCCCCGATAGGTGTGTGCAGTGGCTCGAAGAACTGGTGGGAGTCCACCTGTAGCCAGGTGAACAACAGATTTATTTTCACCAAATCTGGGATGAGAGCACCGATAACAATTAGACTGATGTCCTGCTTGGTGGTTTTGCCGGTGATCCAACCTATCAACGAATGGGTGAACCAATCAGGCATGGTTCTTCCTCCGTTCAAAGCGATGGGTGTCAGGGTTCAACCGCCAGGTTCTGAAAAAAAGATACAACACGAAAGGAATCGCTGGTAAGGAACGAACGTAGATAAGGTCGTATTTCCATCGCTGGGTAATCAGGAGTTTTTCCGCAGTCATATGATTTCTACTGGTAAGCGTGCCATACACCTCCACGACATCACCTTGCTGTGTCGAATTCAGTGACTCAGTGGTGCTGACTACGATGATGTCCTCTGCTGACCAGGTGACTTGGACCCACAGGGTGTTGTTTTTGATATCAACATTTGTTATCACCCCATCAAAGTATACCTTTGTTGTGATAAATTCCTCATAGTTGTCAAGGATAAACCTGGCGTCAGGGTCATGGTTGTTATGGTCTAGACTGTAGTACAGCATGATAATGAACAGCAGAAAAAAAAGGGCAATTCCTAGGATGAATCTTTTATGTTTCATTGTCGAATCGCCCAATGAATACCGAAGGTGCTTTAATATCCCTCTGAATTTGGTAAATAGTTGGAACAGAGAACTCATTTTATTCTATTGCCTTGCTTTGTTGATTTGTTGGGCAAAAATCTATATATTATTGAAAAGATGAAGAATCTGGTGAAAGGAACATGAAAAAACTGTTTATCGTAATAGGAAGTCTTTTGGTACTTTGCGTTAGTTGTTTGAGTGGTTGTTTGGATGAGAAAAGCAAATTTGTTGGAACCTGGTTTAATCAAGATGGGAGCTATTCGATGACGTTTGACTCAGATGGTACAGTGACAATTACAGGAAGTGGTCCTCTTGGATTTGTCTCGCTAACTGGAATTTTTAACTATTCTGTTGCGGATCAGAAAATAACGTTTTCATCAGGTGATACAGGAGTGACGTTTAACTATCGGTTCCCGGAGTCGAACCAGTTGATTCTGAGTAATGACCAAGGCGCATCATTGATATTAACCAGGAAATGAGGTGAGAGCGTATGGTAATTCCGATTTGGCTGGCACTTATTGCATTGATTGTTATTGCTTTTGTCGCGTGGAAGCTTGTGAAGTTTGCTATCTGGATCCTGATTATTATCGTCCTTATTGCTCAGATTGTTTAAGTTCTTATATCAATAAAAAAAACAAAAATGGAGCATATTCGGTCAGATAATCAGAGACCTCTTTTTACTGATAATCTCCTACGAAAGATTGTTCTTTGAAACAAAATGATAAAACAACTGAAGGTAACATCCAGGCAATACTCCATACCGTTATATGATCTTCCATTGGCATTTTCCATGATTTAATACAGAAGACTAATTAGAGCCTTTTAAATAATTTTATTTTCTATATACGCCTATATGCTTTTAAGAAACCTC
>MUGD01000122.1 GCA_002900555.1 Thermoplasmata archaeon M9B2D
ACAGAACAAAAAAAAGCAGCAAAAAAACCAAAGAAAGCAAAGAAGCAAGGCACGAAACCGTCTAGCAGTAAAAAGAAGACTGCTTCAAAGAAAACGGAGAAAAAAAGTGAATAGGAATGCTTCAGCTCTTGGATTTTAATGAAAATCCAAACGTGGGAATCTACTGTCGGGCGAATGATTCTATTGTTTTTTTGCAAAAGAGTTTATCGAAGAAGACCCGACAAGTAGTCGGCAACGTCCTTGGTGTCAAAGTACTTGAACTGTGCATTGCTGATTCGACCATTGTCGGCTCGCTGCTTACCTGTAATTCCTTTGGGGCGATTGTAACTGCATTTGCAACGACAGAAATCTTTTCAACTCTTGAAGAGCAGGGACTTCGTGTGTTCCCGATTAAGGATGTTATCAACGCTGCAGGAAACGACATTCTGGCAAATGATCGTGGTGCCCTGGTTCACCCTGATCTGAAAAACTCTACTGTAAAAAAAATTAGTGAAACCCTTGATGTACCGGTGCAGAAAGGAACTATTGCCTCCCTTGGGACGGTTGGCATGGCTGCAGTGGTCACGAACAAAGGCTGCCTGTGTCATCCAAAGACAACCGAGGAAGAAAGACAACAGCTGGAAAAAGTTTTTGATGTGGATGCCATGATTGGAACTGTGAACCATGGGTTTCCCATGATCGGCAGTGGTCTTGTAGCAAACACAAAAGGTGCGATTATCGGAAATATGACGACCGGTATTGAGATGGGACGCATTGAAGAAGCATTAGGGTTTTTAGAATAACACATTTGACTGATCTTCTTTTTTTTAATTATCGTATTTAGAAATTTTCCCTGGGACAACAGAAGGAAAAAAAAATTTCGAAACATTCTTATATTACATGACATATTCGTTTATCAGGCGGAGAGATGGGATTGCAAGTAAAACAAAAATTTTTTAGTTTCGGAGTTTACACCTCCGCCGCCTCCCCCATATAACCCTTGAAGCACTAGTTTTAAAAACATCAATCTGTTTTACGGGTCGATTCTATGAAGTTATTGCTCATCCACAGCGATTTTATCGAATACGAAGTCAAAGAAAAAGCGATTCCTCATCCAGAGGAAACAAAAACGACAAAGGATCGGTTCGATGAGGCGTTAACTGTTTTTATTGCAGTTGAAAAAATCGATGAGAAATCCCCCATACAAGCGGTAGATGAGGCATCAAAAGAAATCGTAAAAACAGCAGAGCAGCTCAAAGTAAAAAACATCATGCTGTATCCCTATGCTCATCTGTCCTCAGATTTGGCAAGTGGTAAAGCCGGCAAAGAAATACTCAGCCAGCTGGAACAAGAGGTTAAAAAACAAAATTTCACGGTGAAACGATCACCGTTTGGGTGGTACAAGGCGTTTACCATCTCCTGTAAAGGCCATCCACTCTCCGAGCTCTCACGGGAGATCATCCCTGGGAAAGAAAAGAAGGCAGTAGAAAAAGAAAAAGAGATACGTTCTCAATGGTGCGTTCTTACGTTAGATGGGAGATTGGTCGATGCGGAAACATTCGATTTTACTGGCCATGAGGACCTCAAACTACTCTATGAATACGAAAGCAGTGGGACACGAAAGATTGTTGGTGAGCCACCGCATGTGAAGATGATGCAGTCTCAGGAGCTTGTGGATTATGAGCCTGCAAGCGACTCTGGTCATTTCCGTTGGTACCCAAAAGGCCGATTAATAAAAGGACTTCTTGAGGAACATATCAACAACATGGTACGGGACATTGGTGGCATGCAGGTTGAAACCCCACTCATGTATGACCTTGAACATCCTGCTTTAAGCGAATATGTCAAAAAATTTCCTGCTCGACAATATATTGTACAATCTGACAAGGAGTTCTTCCTGCGGTTCGCCGCCTGCTTTGGACAATACATGATTGCTCATGATATGACGATTTCCTACCGGAATCTTCCCTTACGGTTGTATGAGCTGACGCATTACAGTTTCCGCCGTGAACAAAGCGGTGAGGTCAGTGGTCTGAAACGGCTACGGGCGTTTACCATGCCTGATTTGCATACGTTCTGTCGAGATCTTCCTCAGGCAACCGAGGAATTCAAACGACAGTTTAGCGCCTCGATGCAATGGATGGATTCACTTAACCTTGACTCTGAGGTTGCTCTGAGGTTTGTTAAAGAGTTTTACGAAAATAACAAAACCCTTGCTATGGATCTTGTTAAGCTAGCAGGAAAACCAATCCTCATGGAGCTTTGGAATGAACGGTACTTCTACTTTGTGATGAAATTCGAATTTAATGTCATTGATTCCATGAAGAAGGCAAGTGCCCTTTCTACAGTACAAATTGATGTGGAAAACGGTAAACGTTTTGACATCACCTATGCTGATGAAAAAGGTGAGAAACAGCATCCCTATATTTTGCATACGAGCATCTCGGGAAGTATCGATCGGAACATCTATGCGCTACTTGAACGGGAAGCAATAAAGATGAGCCAAGGGAAGAAACCAATGTTGCCCCTGTGGCTGTCGCCTACCCAGGTTCGGTTCATACCGGTGGCCGATGAGTTTGTACCTGATTGTGAGATGTTTGTCCGAGAGATGCAGATGATATCTCCATTCCATTTCATACGCTCTGATATCGACGACCGGGAGGAAAGCGTGAGCCGGAAGATTCGTGATGCAGAAAAAGAATGGGTCCCTTATATCGTGGTCGTTGGCGAAAAAGAACGCAAAGAAAAAATGGTTTCCCCAAGGGTACGTACAAGCGAGCTTGGAGAGGGAGATCGACCATACACCATAGCACAGTTCCAGAGTATTATCCTGGAGAAAGTAAAGGATTTTCCACAGCAGAAATTACCTCTTGATGTGCGTCTCTCAAAACGACCGAAATTCAAAGGTTAAATACGATACATAATATATCGTTTGGATAGGAAATGGTTCATGATAGAGCGCAAAACGATTCAAAGCCTTGTGGAGTCGTACGATCCGGAAGAAATAACAATCGGTGTGTTAGGTGGACATTCTGCACTGGATGTGTGCCGGGGAGCAAAAAAACATGATTTTCAAACACTTGCGGTCTGTCAGAAAGGAAGAGAGAAGACATATACAAAATACTATAAAACCCGCCGTGATGGGAGAGGATGCATCGATAAAACCATTGTGCTTGGCAAGTTTAGTGAAATCACAAAGCCATCGGTGCAGGAACAGTTACGAAAGGAAAATACAATCTTCATTCATAATCGATATTTCTGGGTATACTTTGATTTTACGGACATAGAGAATACCTTCAGAGTGCCGATTTTCGGAACACGATCCATGCTGAAACTTGAGGAGCGCAACGTCCCAAAAAATCAATATTATCTTCTCCAGAAGGCAGGTATACGCTCTCCGCAGCTGTTCACATCGCCGCAGGATATCGACCGGCTGGTGATTGTAAAGGTCAGCGAAGCAATCCGTGGCTATGAACGTGCGTTTTTTTTCGCATCAAGTTTTACAGATTATAAAAAGAAATCGGGGCAGCTTCTAGCAAAAAAGATGATTACTAAGGAGGCATTGCAACAGGCGGTCATCGAGGAATACGTGATTGGGACCCAGATTAATTTTAATTATTTTTATTCTGTTCTTGACGATGAGCTGGAAATTATGGGGACGGACACCCGTCGACAAACAAATCTTGACGGTCTCCTTCGTCTTCCCGCTGATGAGCAACTGGCAGTGCTTAAATACATAAAACCGAAGATCATTGAGACAGGTCACATTGCAGCAACCACCAAAGAATCCATCATAGAAACAATCTTTGAACTTGGTGAAAAATTCGTTAAAACAACAAAGATAGAATATCCTCCAGGCATTATTGGCCCCTTTGCCTTGCAAGGTGCTATGGTTGCTGATAAGGGAAAAGAAGAGATGGTGGTCTTTGACGTCTCTTTGCGGATCCCGGGCAGTCCGTTAACGCAATTCACCCCCCATTCCGGTTATCTCTATGGGGAATCATTAAGCTATGGTGAACGTATCGCGTTGGAACTAAAGAAGGCGATTGAGACAAAACGACTAAAAGATCTGGTCACCTAAGCACATTCAATAATTCGTTCTTCGGTTATTATTTTGTCAACTTGTACATCATGCCTTTCACTTGGGATTGTGCTGACGATCTGGACCTCAAACGCAAGGCCTATTCGATGAGCCAGGCTTCGTGTCTTGAACAATCGATCATAATACCCACCGCCATACCCAATTCGGTTACCGTTACAATCAAACACAACACCAGGGATAATACACAGGTCAATCGATGCGAGTGGTACTTCCTTAATACACTTCTCCCGTGGTTCAAGGATTGTATACGCACCAGGACAAAGGTCGTCCCAGCTAAACAGTGCTGATAGGATAAGGGTTTTATTCTTGGTATCAGTTTTTGGAACTATGACGGTTTTCCCATGTAGGAGGCTTTCTTGTATCATCACATGAGTATGTACCTCATTGTTGTAAGAAACATAGAAAAGGATGGTATGTGCATCTTGATACCATGATAAGTTAAAAAGACGTTGTTGGATTAAAACGCTTTTCTCAAGAACCTCTGATGGGGCCAGGGCCATTCTTCTCTTGAGGATTTGTTCTCGAAGTATTTTTTTCATCAAGGCACCCTATTTATTTTTCAATATATAGAATTTCACATCAGGTAAATCGAAGCGATACACCAATATATTTTAAATTCTTATCTTCATATATCTTCTTACATGACTGACTGTAGTCACACGTGCCCCAAAGGCTGGTGAGCGGTTATTCTGAACACTCCTGATACACGTTTCTTTGAAAAATGCGATGAATCGATTGCCTTTGTCCTTGGGATTTACCCTACATCGAATCTTGGAGCGGTACGCAATTTGGGACGCCAGGGTGTACAAACAGTGGTTCTTGATATTAAAAAAACCCAGGCTGCCTTCTATTCCAAATACGCAAAAGGTATCCAATGCCCCCATCCCAAATACCATGAAGAGAAATATATTGATTTTCTTCTGAATCTTGGTGAAAAACTACCTAGAAAAGGCGTTCTTTTTCCGACAGGGGATACCGAGACACTTGCCCTCCTTAGACACCGTGGCAGATTGGAAAAATATTTTCAGTTCACCATGGCAGATTATGATACTGTAGATCGCCTTATTAACAAACAAAAGTTCTATCAACTTCTTGAAGACCTTAACATCCCTCATCCAACAACATTTGTGCCTAAAGATGAAAACGATGCGAAAACAGCAGGGACACAGCTCTCATATCCTTGCATTGTAAAACCTGTCTATCCAACCTATTTCAGACTTGATTTTCAAACGAAACTTTTTGTTGCCTCATCCCCTGAGGAGATGCTATCGTTGTATACAAAGGCTCATGAACGAGGCCATGAGGTGATGTTACAGGAGATAATCCCTGGTGGTCCGGAGACGATGTTTGGGTTTAATGCATACTATGACCGAACAGGAACACCCCACGGGCGATTTATATACCAACGGATACGAGAGTGGCCCTGTGGTTTTGGAAATGGATGCTGTATACAAGCTGTGCAACACCCAATGTTAGGTCGTATCACTGACTCACTAATGAGGGGCTTAGGTTTTTACGGCATCGTCGATGCGGAATTCAAACGAGATTCTCGGGATGATACCTTTAAATTCATCGAGGTAAACCCACGCATCTGGATGCAAAATAGTTTTCCGTCGCGATATGGAAACAATCTCCCCTTTTTTGCTTATCTTGATGCCGTTGGAAAGCATATTCCAAGGGATTCGCCGTATTCCTTGGATAAGACCATCAAATGGGTCTATTTCTTAGAGGATATTCAATCATCACAGGCAAGCATAAGGACAAAAACATTATCGTATCTGTCATGGTTGCAAACCTATAGCTTTAGAAATGAACATGCGGTGTTTTCCTGGGATGACCCCCTTCCCTTCTTCTTGTTAGGATGTCAATCACTGTTCCCTCTTTTTCTACGTTTAGTCAATCGAAATACTTCTTTGTGAAGGTGGGATTTTTCCTATTGATTTTTTTCAACAGAAAACATAATTTTTTATACAAAGGATTCTTTGGGCACTACAAAATAATTAATAAAAATAATATGCTTATATTTTAGGATACGACAATAATACTTATGACAGATTGTAAAAATTATTATTTTGGAAGGGTTAAGTTTAAATATTAATACACAATAATACAGTAATGGGGAATAATATGAAGAAATTCATACCAATTGTAATAGCAAGTATTTTAGTCCTTA